>JAITHR010000195.1 GCA_031279895.1 Spirochaetaceae bacterium | reverse complement strand
CTGGTTCCTCACAACCCTGTTCTACGCGGGCCTCCCGGCGCCGCTCCCGCGCTACGTCCCGCTCCTCCACCCCCTTGAAATCCAGCAGACCCTCTGCGCGGCGGTTCTGGTACGCTGGGTGCGCGCGCGCCTGTCCCTTAAAAAGGCGCTCTTCCTGGGGGACGCGCTCCTCTGGTGCCTGCTCGCCGGTATCATCGCCCGCCTCTTCCACTTCTCCCGCGACCCCCTCTCCCGCAGCCTCTTTATAAGCCCGAAAGTCTGGGAATCCGCCGGCTTCCACCTTACGCTCTTCATCTTCTCCTCGCTGTACGGCATTACCCACCTCATCGCCGGACACCGCCTCAAACAGCGCCCCGTCTGGATAGCCGGCGCGGCGCTCACCGTGGCGGCTATCGGGAAACTCCTCATCCTCGACCTCGCCGCCTCCGGCACCGCGGCCCGTATCGTCTCGTTCTTCATCGCGGGCCTCGTGCTCCTCTTTATCGGCTACGCGGCCCCCTGCCCCCCGCCGCCGGCGGCGGAGGCACAGCCTCCGGCTGTTTCATAAACGTCCCGCCCCACGCCTCAAAGCAGACAACGACCGCTTACTCCAACACAACGCCCCGCTTTGACAAAACGCCGCCCCGCTTTCCCGCCACAACCCCCCGCTTCAGAGACAGGGAATTCCGTCGCGGGGACACGCATTCCCGTCACGCGGACACGTATCTCCGTCGCAGAATTCCGTAAGACCGTCACGGAATTTCGTAACTCCGTGACAGAATTCCCGCCCGCCGAAACAGGGAGCAGTGTCCCAAAAACAGGGAGTCCGCTTCCCAAGGCGGAACCCCCTACCGCCAGAGCGCGGGCTTGCACCCGCACGACGCGGAGTCCACTCCCTAACGCAGAGGTGCGCACCTCCGTCGTAAAGGTGCGCACCTCCGGGGCAAAGGTGCGGATTTCCACGACGCGGATCCGGATCTCCACGGCGCGGATCCGGATCTCCATGACGCGGAGCGGTGTCGTCAAAGCGGGGAGGCGTGGTGTCGAGGCGGGGAGCTGTGGTGCTAAGGCGGGGCGCGGTGTCCCCGAAACGCGGAGCGGTGTCCCTACAACGCGGCGTGGTGTCGTCAAAGCGCGGCGTAGTGTCGTCAAAGCGCGGTGCGGTGTCCCTGAAGCACGGAGGCGTGGTGCCGAAGCGGGGAGGCGTGGTGGCACAGCGGGAAGGCGTGGTGCCGGAGCGCGGAGCGGTGTCCCTAAAACGCGGCGTAGTGTCGTCAAAGCGCGGTGCGGGTAAGCGGACTGTCCGGGTGTAGGGCGCGATGCGTGAAGCTGTTTGAAACCGTCGGAGACGGTTGATTGGGGGAGGGATATTTTGTACACTGGTGTCGGAATGAATGGCGCGAAACGGGACGGAACCATACAGTTTTCTCTTGATACGAGCGACGGGGTGCCTATCTACCGGCAGATAATCCGGCAGATTGAGTATGCGGTTCTTTCGGAGCGTATGAAAGCCGGGGACCGGCTGCCGACTATTCGTTCTTTAGCCATACAGTTAAAGATAAACCCCAATACCATTGCCCGGGCCTATGGGGAGCTGGAGATTCGGGGTATTCTTGTAACCCAGGTGGGGAGCGGCACGTTTATATCGGGTAAGAAACCGCCTTCCGAAGAGGACGGGAGGAAGCGGAAGGTGGAGGAGGCGCTGGGGCGCTTTATGCGGGAGATGGCCGCTCTGGGCGTGGAGAAGCGCGAGGTATTGGCTCTGATAGAGAAGATAGAGCAGATAGAGAACAGAGAGAACGGCGACGGGCGGGTCGAATAAAGGCGTGTAAAGGTACAGGAGGGCGGTATGAAAAAGCCGAAACAGCCGGCGGAAAGCGGGAAAAACGGGAAAAACGGGAAAAACTGGCGGGAGATGAAAGGGGCGCCGTTTTGGGGGCTTATGGGGGCCGGTGCCGGCGCCGGGGAAAAACGGGAAACGCGCCGGGGGACGCGGGATTTTACCGTGTGCGCGCCGGGGGTTGCGATTGGCGCGGCGCTTGTGCTTACCGGCGGCGCGGCGCTTTCGCTGTGGGGAACGTCCCCGCGTCCGACGCTCGCAAGCGGGGCGGCCATCCTTGCGGCGCCGTTTGCGGCGTTTCTTTGTATGCTCCTTTACCCCCGCTGGAGCGGGGTTTTGAAACTTTTTATGCTGGTAAACGGGATTTTCGGTTTTATCCTTCTTCCGGCGTACACGCCGGCCATTTTTTTCGCGTCCCTCGCGGTTCTTTTCGTGCCGTCCCTGCAAAAGGTCGAAGAGTGGGAGCGGGCCATCGTGCTGCGTTTCGGGCGGTTCCGGCGGGTGTGCGGCCCGGGGCTTTTTCCACTCATACCGCTTGCGGATCGGGTGGCGGAGATTGTGGATTTGCGTATCAGGGTGGCGGATTTCGCGGCGCAGGAGACGCTCACGCTGGACTCGGTTACGGTTACGGTGGACGCGCTCTGTTTCTGGCTGGTGTGGGACCCGGAGAAGGCGGTGCTTGAGGTGCAGGATTATGAGGAGGCGGTTATCCTTTCGGCGAAGACCGCGCTGCGGAACGCGCTAAGCAGCCACGACCTTACCACTTTTCTGGAGCGGCGGGATATTATCGAGCAGGAGATGCGGAGTGCCGTTGACCGGAAGACGACCGAGTGGGGCATTACGGTGCAGCATGTTGAGATTACCGAGGTGCAGATACCGGAGGCGCTGCAAGATTCCCTTTCGAGGCTGGCCCAGGCGGAGCGGGAGAAGAAGAGCCGCGTGCTGCTGGCCGAAGCGGAGATAGCGATTGCGCGGAAGCTGGAGGAGGCCGTGGCGGTGTATCGGGATAACGAGCCGGCGCTGAAACTGAAGATCCTTTCGATATTGAGCGAGGGGCTTAAGGCGGGCAATTCCATGATGCTCGTGCCGAACTCAATCGCCGAGGAGCTTACAACCAAAGATATTTTCGGTCTTGAGGCGCTGCGGGAGCTGAAGAAGACGGGGATCGGGCCGCGGGAGGAGGAGGGATAGGGATAAAAAGCAAACCGCCGCCTTACACTACTCGGCGGCGGTCTTGGTGACCCAAGATATGGTAGGTCGGGTGCGAGAGATCAGGTATATTTTTGCCTGATTCTATCAACCGCATCTAACAAACCGTCGTTGTGTATCCATCCCACATACCCGCCATAAATACATTCGCCTCGTTCATTGGATAAGAATATATGTTCAAATCCAATAGGATTTTTATAGCGAGATACGACAGTGCCGTCTCGCAGGCTGAAGAGATTATTCGAAGCTTTTAAATCTCTTGAACTCGCCGGCGTTATCCCTGGAACGCGTTCCAATTCACGAATAGCTTCCGACGCTTCATTTCCAACCGTGTTAGATCGGGGAGCATCGGCCATTCGATTCACCATGTGGCCGGTAATCTTGCCCGCTTGTTCTATCATCTTATCCATAGAAAACACCTCTTGAAATGTATAATGATAATTATTGCTTTTAATAATAACAAAGTCGGATTTGTAATGTCAAGCAAACCGCCGCCTTACACTACTCGGCGGCGGTCTTGTAAAAAATAGTAAAAGAAACAAAGGAGGTTTTATGGCTTGTCTATCAGTAGCATCCTCTAGGGGAGTCGAACCCCTGTTGCCGGGATGAAAACCCGGTGTCCTAACCACTGGACGAAGAGGACTGGGATTACGGTATTAAATATACCGAATACGGCCCGTAATGTCAAGCGGAAACCGGACGGACGACGGTTCCGCGAGGAAATCCCGCGTATCATCGTAAACGCGGCGTCATAGAGAGAAAACAGAAAATAGGGGAAGTAGAAAAAGCCGTTTATTAAGAAAATTCCTTGTTTGGTGATTGCGTCAATTGCCCCGTGTGTATACACTAAGGGTATATGACCAGGGGTATTTTACTTGTAGGCAATGAGTCTTCCTTGTCCGCGGCGGTGGCGGCGGAGGCGGCGAAACGGGTTGAGCAGTTTGCCGCCGCGTTTATTCCCAATCGCTTTTCCAATCCCGCGGGCGAAAAGCACCTTCCCGCGCTGGAACCGCTTATCCCTCTCTCCTGGAACCCGGGAAGTCCCGTTTCGGCCCGGACACTGATACTGGCCGCGGAAAACCGGCTTCAGCACATCCAAGAGGCGTTGCTTCTCTGCGCGCCGCCGGCTATCCGCAAAGCGCCGGAGGACCTTACGTCCTCAGAAATAGAAATCATGGCAAACGATCACATAAAAGGCTGGTTTTTTCTGGTTAAGGAGCTGGCCGCCCTGTTCCGCCTGCGCCAGGGAGGGACTCTGGTTCTGGCTATCTCCGAACATGACGGGGCGGGCGGCAAAGAAGAGCCGCCGGATATTCTGGGGCAGGCGGTTGCCGCGTCTTTTCGTGCCTTTACGCAGAGCGTCCTTGCTATCGCGCCCAAAGAACCCTTTTACAGCATGGGATTTTCCGCGCCCGCAAGCGCCGACACCAACGCCTTCGCGTCCTTTATCTTTAAGACCCTTGAGGAAGAGCGCCGGAAGAACAGCGGCAAATGGCATAAGTTCGGCAAGATGGGCCTCTTTAAGCGGTAACGCCGCCTGACGGCGCGTAATAAAGCCGGTTATTCGGGAGGGAACTGGAAGAAGTAGGTCTGCACCGCTCCGTTGGCGATCTCAAGGCAGCTTTCCGCGGCGCGTCCGAAAAAGGACTCGAACCCCGGATGATCGGTTATGACGCACAGCTTCCAGCCCGGAAACCTTCGGGTCAAAACCGCCATATCCCGATAGACCGCCTCGGCGGTTTCCCGATTCCCCAGCCGCCTGCCGTAGGGCGGGTTGGTAATGATGAAACCGCTTTCGTTTTCATAGGGCGCCGCCGCTTCGGTGAAAGCCAGGGTCCTTATGTCCGGCAGCAGAGCCGGAGGAAGGGTGCGGACCCGCGCCCCGTTTGACGCGGCCATGAGAACCGCCCGGGGATCCCCGTCGCTTCCGCCCAGTCTGACCAGGTGGGACGGAGAAAAATCACGTTGGGACGCCAGATCTGCCCGTACCGCCCGCTCCGTGTCCGTATCCCCGATTAAAAGGTCCGAAAGGGCAAATGCCCGCCCGGATCCGGGGGCTATGTTACGGGCGAACAGCGCGGCTTCGATAAGGATGGTGCCTGACCCGCAAAAGGGGTCATAGAGGGGAAACTTCCGCCGCCAGCCGGCAAGGAGCAGTAAAGCCGCGGCGGTCGTTTCCCGCAAAGGCGCCGTTCCCCCTTCGACGCGGTATCCCCTCTTAAAAAGAGGGTCCCCGCACAGGTCAAGAAGGATGGCCGCCTGATTTTTGTCGATAGAGACCCGCAGTTCCGCGCACTTTCCCTGTTCGGGAAGGCGGTCCACGGCGTAGCGCCGGCAGAGCCTGTCGGCCACGGCCTTGTGAACCATAGCTTGCACCGTGGTGCTTCCGGTAAGGCGCGAGCGGTTTATGCGGACTTTTGAAACCCCTATGCCCATGCCTTTGGGAATATACGCTTCCCAGGGCGCTGCCAGAGCGCCCGCGAAAAGCGCGTCGAAATCGCCTGCGGGAAAAGACGCTGCTTCAAGAAGCACCCGATCCGCGGTCCGCAGCCCCATAAGCGCTTTATAGAGGCCCGCCGGATCCGACTGGAACCGGACATGGCCGAAGCCGGCCTCACGAACCGTAAAGCCGAGCTTTTTAAGTTCCCGCGAAAGCGTCGGCTCCACGCCCACGGCGCAGAGGGCCCGGGCGGGTAGCGTTTTCCATTCTTTGCGCGTACTTGCACTCATAGGGTCCGCGGAACAGGGTTATCGGGGGGTTATAACAAAAAAGCTCACCCGCCGGTCAAGGGAGGGGTCTTTGGTGCCGAAGGGGTACCCGCCGCCCGCGCCGGTGAGGATGAGCCTCTCCCGATCAACACCGTAGTATTTGACCAGAAAATCAGCCGCAGCTTCAGCCCGCCTGACGCTTAAGGGCCGGAGACTGCCTGTTTCCTCGCTTGCGGTCTTCATCACCGGATTGGCGTGGCCGTCCACCAGAATACGATACTGGGGATTTTCAAGCAGGGCCTGCGCCACTTTGGTAAACGACTGGGCGTTCCGTATCGCCGTGTCCCCGGTTATTTTCTGAAGATCCGCGCTGTTCGCCGGAAAAATAATATACCAGGCCTGTTTTTCTTCTGTTGTCTGGGAAAATCCCGACACAGCCGTAACGATAAAAGCGGCTGCAAAGACCGCCATCTTCCTCCCAAAAGTCATGCTGAACTCCTCAAATAGTAATAACTGCTCCTTCAATTGTATTAAAACCAGAAAATCAAAACTCTGTCTACCGCCAGCCTCCGGCTGTTTCAAAAGCTTCCCGCGGAGCGCCTGTAAGCAGTCGGCGCTCGCTTTGCCGCGCCGTCTCCGACGGTTTCATAAGCTTCCCGCGGAGCGCCTGTAAGCGAGCTGCGTCCGCTTTGAGGCGCGTGACGAGACGCTTATAAAACAGCCGGAGGCTGGCCGGCGGTGGGTTATAGAAAATGTTGCAGGATGGCTTCGAGCCGGTCAAGAACCTTGTGCCGGTCAAGGGGTTTCACGATAAAGCTCTTCGCCCCCAGAATAATCGAGCGTTTGATAAGGTCCTCCCGTCCCAAGGCGGAAATCATAATCACCACCGCATTCTTGTTAATCGCCATGATGCGTTCCAGCGCGGAAATCCCGTCCATCTTGGGCATGGTAATATCCATCGTAACAAGATCGATTTCCTCAAAGCGCTCCTGGTACAGCTCCACCGCCTCGA
>JAITHR010000180.1 GCA_031279895.1 Spirochaetaceae bacterium | reverse complement strand
GAACATAATTTTGAAAATATTCTCCTGAACAATCCCAACCAAGATTTAGCCATTGCTGAACAGCAACATCTGGAGTATCTGCATAGAATGGTATTGAGCGACCTATTATATCCATACGCCTCCCTTTATATGCTTTATCTTCATCAGGGCATCTTCCAAATTTACTTATACCAAGATCACAATTTAATATTTCTTTAGGATCATAATCATTTTCTCCGTTTTCTTTTTTAAAGAAGAACCAAATATCTATATCTTTTAGACCAGGATATGAGACTTCTGTTTTAATATATCCATGTGTAACGGCATAATGTAGTCCTCCTCCTTGACATAGAGCTACTAATTTAATAGATTTCTCAAAATTTTTTTTAACGGAACAAAAGCAATCCATTGCTTTATCCACAAAAATATGAAGATCTTCACTCTCAATAGATTCTTGTGAATATATTTTATCCATAAATATTTCCTCTTTAATAATTTACATACTAAAAATAGTGATATATTTTTATATTTTAAACATTAATTATCCTCTTATCAAGTATTCTTCATAAAATTCTAAAAAATTTTAGCTCGCATTATACATTCCCGCTGTTATACGCCATGCCCCCATCCCATTATTTATTAAAATAATTTTTTATATTTCCGATAATGTTATTATCAATTCTTCATACGATTTTCTGTTAAAATAATATGGTCCTACGGCTTTTATCCTTTTTGCTTCTTCATAATTATTTTCATACGCAAAATCATTCCAAACATAAAATTCTTCAAACGTGTTAATTTTACAGCAAAGCGCCCCGCAGCCAATATCGGCACATTCAGGACAAACATATACCATTATGCGTCCGTCTGTTGTATCAGGTTCTTTTTTAAGTAATAATTTATTTTTACTTTCTTCATTTAGTTTATTCCACCCTTTACTAAAACAGCCCATATAATCATTATTACCGTCAAATTCATTTACTAATATATGTAATAGTGATTTATTGTCAATCATAAAATCAATTGTTTCTACTTCATGCGTAATAATTTTATTATTACGTTTTTCCTCATTTCTTTTGAAAAGGGAATAATGTAATTCATTAACCGGAGCATTCATCATTTTTTGTCCCCCCCATTCGGCAAACCGGCCCCCCTCCTCTATGCGGACAACTTTTTCCCTAAGCTTCCCGCATCGCGCCTCGGTGCTATTCTGTCCGCATACCGCCCCGTTCGGATGGAGGTAATTCTATGGTAGAAACCGTATCCCCCGTTTTAGGGGGAAGGGTTTCCGTTTTGGAGACACGACTCCCTGTTTCGGAATTCCGTATTTCCAGGACGGCAGGACGTATTTCCGCGACGGCAGGACGGAAATACCGGTGTATACCGGCGGAACGCGGCGCGGAATCCTGTGGATAAGGCGTCGTAAGTTTAGAGTACGAAATGAATTACAGCAGCCTCCGCCCGCCGGCCCGCCTCCGGCGGTTCCAAAAGCTTCCTGCGGAGTGCGGCAAAGCGGTCGTTGACTGCTAACAGCCGCTATGCGGGAAGCGGTTTGAAACAGCCGGAGGCTGCGGCGGGCTAAGGGTGGTGGGTGATGACGGCTTCTTTGGGAAAGGCCTCGACCCCAACGGTCGTGTTCCGTGAAAGCGTAACGCTTCGCAGGCGGTCGCAGTAAGAAAATCCCCGCTCCCCGATAGAAACCACCGACTCCGGAATCGTAACGCTTGCAAGGCTTACGCACCATGAGAACGCGCTCCTTCCGATAGAAACCACCGACTCCGGGATAACCAGGTCGCTCAGGTTCTCGCACTCGGTAAACGCCCAGTCCCCGATAGAAACCACCGTGTCCGGGATGACGACGCGGGAAAGCCCGTCGCACCCCTTGAAGGCCTCTTCTCCGATAACGGTTACGGGGATACTGTCGATGCGGTCGGGTATGGCAAGGTCGCCCCCGGGCCCGATGTAGCCGGTAAGAGTGATGGTTCGCTCTCCGCCTTCGCCCTTCACTTCCACTTGGAAATCCCCCCGAAATGAGGGGTCGGTTTCGGCGGCCCGCACTGAAGCCCGCGCTTCCCGCTCTTCCGCGCCGCTTTCATTTTTCGCGCCCGAGGCGCAGGATAACGCCAGACAGGAAACCGCCAGCGCCACTATGTGTCGTTTCATAACAATAACACTCCTTGGTTTAATAATCGGCTGTTTCCCCCCGCCAGCGGCGGGTGGCACAAAAGCGTCCTGATACCGCGGCAAAGCGGTCTGCGTCTGCTTAGAGGCGCGGTGCAAGAAGCTTTTTTACATAAGCTTCCTGCGGAGCGCGGCAAAGCGGTCGTTGACTACTAAGGGGCGCGGCGCAAGAAGCCGTTTAAAACCGTCGGAGACGGCGCTGTGCGGGAAGCTTATGAAACAGCCGGAGGCTGCGGGCGCAGCGCGGCTATAATGCGCGGAAGTTCGCGGTTCAGCACGGCAATCTCTTCTTCCGTGTTATCGTGCGAAAGGGACACGCGCAGCGCGCTACGGGAAAGGGCCTCGTCATACCCAAGGGCCGTTAAGAACATGGGGCGCCTCTTTCGCGGACGCTGAACAGGCGGACCCGGAACCGGCGCAGATACCCGCGTCATTGAGCATGGCGATAAGGTGCGCGCTGTGGCCGATGCCTTCAAACACAAACGAAGCGTGGCCGGGCAGACGGTCGGACGGGTCCCCGGTGAGGTACGCGCCGGGAATTTTGAGCGTATGGTCTATGAGGTTGTCCCGCAGCGCGGTCAGATAGGCGGTGTTCCGGGACAGGTTCTCCACGCCCTCCCGAATCGCGGCTGCCATCCCCACAATGCCCGGCACGTTTTCAGTGCCGGAGCGCTGCCCCTTTTCCTGGCCCCCGCCGGTAATATACGGCGCCGGCGCCAGAGGTATCCTGGTAAACAACGCCCCCACGCCTTTGGGCCCGTGAAACTTGTGGGCTGAAATCGAAAGCATATCAACCCCAAGAGCGCGGGTGTCAATGGGGATGTGCGCGGCGGCCTGCACCGCGTCGGTGTGGAACAGAACCCCGCGCTTATGGGATACCGCGCACAGTTCCCGCGTGCGCAGGACGGTACCGGCCACGTTATTCGCCATCATAACACTCACCAGTATGGTATCGCCGCGTATGGCCTCTTCAAGCTGTTCCGGCGTTATCTGGCCGTTCCTATCCGGTTTAAGCGCGGTTACCGCATACCCGCGCTTCTCCCGCTGCTCCAGCGTGCGGATTATGGCGCTGTGTTCTATGGCGCTCGTTACAATGTGCGCCCCTTTTTTCGCGGAGAGCGTACAAGCGCTGTGTATCGCCCAATTATCGCTTTCCGTGCCGCCTGAGGTGAAGTAGATTTCATTGTTTAACGCGCCGAGGGCTTCCGCCACGGTACGCCGGCTGTCTTCCAGCGCCTTTTTCGCCTCCTGGCCGTAGCTGTAGAGCGCCGACGGATTGCCGAAGCGCTCGCGGAAATAGGGCAGCATCGCTTCCAGAGCCGTTTCCGACAGCGCGGTGGTAGCGGAATTATCCATATATATTCTCTGACTCATAACACCCAATTAAAAACCGTTTCAAACATTTTTACCAGCCTCCGGCCAGCCTCCGGCTGTTTCATAAGCGTCCTGATACCGCGGCAAAGTAAGGCAGCGTCAGCTTAGAGGTGCGCCGTCCTAAGCGGGCAGTGTCAGCTTTGAGCCGCACATCAGGAAACTTATAGAAAAAAGCGTCCTGCGGAGCGCCGCAAAGCGGGTAGCGTCAGCTTAGAGGCGCTGTACGGGAAGCTTATGTGCCACCCGCCGCCGGCGGGCGGGCGGGTTGCGCTTTGCGCGGTTTCGCGTTACAGTTAAGAAATAACAACCAATAATAAGGAGTTGATTATGGACTATGCAAAAGAATCCCTTAAAAAACACGTCGAATGGCGCGGGAAACTTGATATAGTGCCTAAAATGGCAGTGGCTTCAAAGCTTGATTTATCTTTGGCGTATACCCCCGGGGTTGCGGAACCGTGTCTTGAAATACAGCGGCATCCAGAGAAAAGCTGGGATCTTACCGGGCGATGGAACACCGTGGCCGTGGTAACCGACGGAACCGCCGTACTGGGACTGGGAGATATTGGGCCCGAGGCGGGAATGCCGGTCATGGAAGGAAAGTGCGTACTTTTCAAAGCGTTCGGCGGGGTAAACGCGATCCCCCTCTGCATCCGCTCAAAAGAGGTGGACGAGATCGTTAATACCGTGGCGCTTTTGGCAGGGAGCTTCGGCGGGATAAACCTTGAAGATATTGCCGCGCCCCGCTGTTTTGAAATCGAACGGAAACTCAAATCCCGCTGCGATATTCCCGTTTTTCACGATGATCAGCACGGAACCGCAGTGGTGGTGCTGGCGGCAATGCTCAACGCCCTCAAAATTACCGGTAAAAAGCTCGATCGGATTCGGGTCGTAACCAGCGGCGCGGGCGCGGCGGGGGTAGCCATCATCAAGCTGCTTATCGCGGTGGGGCTTACGAATGTTATCATGTGCGACCGAAAAGGGGCTATTTACGCGGGAAGAAGCGATCTCAATCCAGAAAAGGCTGAAATGGCGGCAATTTCCAACAAAGAATGCGCGAAAGGCGCCCTCGCGGACGTGATAAAAGGCGCGGACGTGTTTATCGGCATCTCGGCACCGGGAATGGTAACGAAAGACATGGTTTCTTCTATGGCAAAAGACCCGATTATCTTTCCCATGGCAAACCCGACGCCGGAAATCATGCCGGACGACGCCTTTGCCGCGGGAGCCGCGGTGGTGGGCACCGGCAGGAGCGACTTTGCCAACCAGATAAACAACGTGCTTGCCTTCCCGGGCATTTTCCGGGGCGCTTTGGACGTGCGCGCGCGGGACATTAACGACGCGATGAAGATAGCCGCGTCCTATGCGCTTGCGGATCTCATAAGCGAAAAAGAACTCAAGGCGGATTACATAATTCCAGAGGCTTTTGACCCGCGCATAAAAGACGCCGTTGCCAAAGCGGTGGGCGAAGCGGCCCGAAAAACAGGCGTCGCGCCGTCTCCGACGGTTTCATAAGCTTCCCGCGCCGCGCCCCCCGGCTGTCAACGACCGCTTTGCGGCACCTCGCAGGCCGTCTCCGGCGGTTTCATAAGCTTCCCGCACAGCGGCTCAAAGCGGACGGCGACTGCTTTGCCGCGGTATCGGGAAGCCGTTTGAAACCGTCGGAGACGGCGGTTTTGTTCAGGCTAAAGGATATACTATGAACCGATTAGTTCTTCCTCCTATCGCGGTATCCGCGGCTCTTCTTCTGCTCTTTTCCTGTTCCGAAAAGGAGCCGGCCCCGTCCCCCGGCAAAACGGCGCCGGACGCACCGGCGGTTTCCGCGCCGCCGGATACGGGAACCGCCCGTTCCCCGCTGCCTGCGGCGATTATAAAAAGCGGGAATAATCCGCTGTGGTTTGAATTCGGTCCGCCGCGGGACGGCGTGTCCGGCCCGTTTCTCGTGCCTTCGCCCGCGGAGGCCGCGCTTACCCCATACGAACCCTGGCCCTTGTCGCGTCTTGTCGCGGGTATGGTTATGCAGCGGGACAGACTTGTTATGGGGATAAATCGGGAAGGGTTTCTCGTCGCGGAGGTATGGAAAGACGGCGGCATAGCATTGTACCGCGTAACCGACACGGCCTATTGGGATAATTATACGATAGGGTCTTTTTTTGTGTTTCAGGACGAACCCGCGGCGCTGCTCTATCGGAACGATTTCTTTACCGAGCCTACCGCGCCGCCGCCGGCGCCGCAGGTGTTCGTTCAAGGAAAAGGAAGCGACCGTCCGGTAGGAATACAAATTCCCGCGTTTGAATCGTTTCCCGCCGCAGCGGGCTGGGAGGTGGACGCTTTGCGTCAGGGCGGGGACAGGCATTGGTATTACCGGAGTATCCAACGTACCGAGCCGGAGGCGCAGTACGCCTATTTCAGCGTGCGGGATTTGTCTCATGCCGGCGCGGTTTCTTCGGTTTCGCGCTTCAGGGATTCGGCGCTTCCGCTGTCCCCGGATACGGCTCCGGCGCTCCTGCGTCAGGTTTTGGAAAAAGCCGCGGGCTTGAGCCGCGTGAATCAGGCGCCGATAGCGGGGATAATCTCTCCCGAATACGCCTATCCCCGCTATTTTGCCGGTGAAAATGCCCTTACGATGAACGATCTTATCGAGCTTTCAGGCTATTATCACGATAACGGCGACACCGGCGCCCGGGCGCTGGTCATATATCCCGACGGCAAGGGGTTTTTCGGCGAGAGTCGGGGCGGCGCGTTCAATGTGGAAGCGTTGAACCTGCCGCTTTTGCCCGAAGGCTTTGTCTATACCCGCATAGGGACGGTTTCCGATACCATCATCGCCGCGTGGGAGGAACAGCATGACCTAACCGTAGGCGCCGCCGGCCTTATGATCCTCCGCGGCGCGGGGACGGAAGAGAAGTAGGGAAGCGGCCAGCCTCCGCAGCCTCCGCAGCCTCCGGCTGTTTCATAAGCGTCCCGCGAAGCGGCTCACAGCAGACGCCGTCCGCTTACCCGCGAGTCGGAAGCGGTTACTTGCGGCGTAGAAGTAGCTACCCGCGGTGCGGAAGTAGCTACCCGCGGCGTAGAAGTAACTGCTTCGGGTACAGAAGAATGTCCTTCCGTGGCAAAGGAACGTTCCTCCGGGGCAAAGGAACGTTCCACCGGAGCAAAGGGACGTTCCTCCGGGGCGAAGGAACGGTCGCCAGGTGCAAAGAAACGTTCCCGCGCGGCAAAGG
>JAITHR010000047.1 GCA_031279895.1 Spirochaetaceae bacterium | reverse complement strand
AAACAGCGGGTCTTGAAGGAGGGGGCCATAAACCGGTAACACCGCGCCGCCCCGTCCAAGACCGCGTCGCGGTAGATGTCAGGAAACGAGCGGTCCTCCGCAGGGCCTTCGCGTACAGGGTAATGCCACGAGCCGCGCCGCAGATTAAGATAATCAACGGATAACGGAAGCCGCGACGGGTACACGCAGGCCGGAGGCGCGTCGGCGCCGGGGTTTCGCGGGTCCGTAAGCCGGTAAAACACCGCGCAGTCCCGAAGCGCGTTGGGTATCCTCTGGGAAAGCTTCCGGTCGTCTCCGGCGCGTTCCGGGAAAACCCGCGCCAGCGTATCGGCAAGCATCTCCCCAAGGCCCGCCGGAGGATCGGCGCAGACCTCCGCCAGCGCCGCCTGGTCCCAGCGGGAAGGCGCGATCCCCCGCAGGGCTTCCAGCATGAGCGCGTCGAGTATCCGCTCGAAGAAGGCGTGCGCCTGTCCGTCGGAAAGCCCCGCGTATCTACCGGGCGCTCCGGCTTTCATGGCGCTTGACTTGTACACGATATAGGGGTGGCAGGCGCGGTCGAGTAACCCGTGGGTCATAAAGCCCAGGGCATAGAGCGCAAGCGGCGCGGGACGCGGCGGAACTGTCAGGGTTTGCGCGAGGAGCGCCGCGGCAAAACGCCCGAAGCCCCGGCGGTGGAGGAGAGTTCCGTACTCAAGGGCCACCGGACGGGTCATCTGGCTGTGGTAGAAGATGTCCGGCCCCTGGCACCCGAGGACAAAGACCCGTTGGCAATCGCCCCTTGCGGCTTCAAGGTAGGGGCGGAACCCCGCGCCGATCATGCGGGAGAGGGACTCGATAACCGTTTCCCCAAAAAGAGCGTGGAGCATCTGGGCGGGCATTCGGCTTACAGGTCGCAATACCGGTAGAACCGCAGCCCCAGTCCGGCGGCGGTCTCAAAGAGGTACGCAAGGCGACCGGGCGTGATGCCCCAGTCCGCGGTATCCGAAATGGTATGGGTGGTCAGGGGCAGCACGACCGCGCCGCCTATGAACGCGGCAGCAAGCAGGCTGTCCCGCACTTCCTTTTCAAAGGCCGCATCCTCTTTGAAGAGGATATTGTCCAGCGCCTTTGAGGAGATATAGCCTGTTCTGACCGCGTGCCGGTGGTACAGCCGGAACGTAACCCCGTAGCCCCGCAGAACGGTAAAAGACTTGAGGAGTTCGCGGTGCATCCACGCCTTGGAAAGCCCGAAGGGATAGGCAAAGGACGTGAGGGGAACCCCGTTGTCCCGAAAGGCCCGCACTTCCGCGCCGGTTTCGGTAAAAAAGACCGCCTCCGGCACTGTGGTAAGGTTCTGGTGGGTAAGGGTGTGATACCCTACGTCATGCCCGCGGGCGAGCGCTTCCGCGCAGAACAGGCGCACGTCGCTGAAGCCCCCCTGCACAAAGAACGTAACCTTCGCGCCGTACCGGTCGAAAAACCCGAAATAACGCGCCCAGACTTCGCGGTAATCGTCGTCAAAGGCCAGGAGGATGCCCGCGCCGTCCGCTTGGGGCGCCTTCGGCGGTGTCCATACGAGGACGTCCCGCGCTTCGACCGCTTCAATCGTTTCAATGCCCGCGGCGCGTCTTTTCACCGTAAAGGGGACCGTGAAACTCCCGCGGTGGTCCGCTGTTGCCGCCGCAAGGTCGTAACGCACCTCAAACTCCGCAAGCCCTGTTTCGGTTCCCCGCGCTTCCTCCCACAGCGCCGCTTTGACTGTCGGTGCGCCGTGTTCGTCAAGGACGAAATACTTGGGGATGTTCCGGTCGGAGGTTTTGACCTTTTTGACTACGCCGGTGAGGGCGCGTTTCTCGTGCGCCAGCGTATCCGGCGCGCCGGCACAGGATCCGAGCGCCGCAATAACCACCAAACCGCAGGCGGCGGTGGCACATAAGCGTCTTGCGAAGCGCCTGTACGCAGACTGCGCCCGCTTTGAGCCGCTCCGCAAGACGCTTATGAAACAGCCGGAGGCTGGGAGACGGGCCGGAGGCTGCGCGGCTGTTGAACAATAGGACCAACGTACATAAGGCATGATACTATAAGGAAATACATTACTCATTTCAATCTGTTTCGGTTTTTATACCGTCATAAAAGGTATACCTTTTGTCATAAAAGGTATACCTTTTGTCGTAAAAGGTATACCTTTTGTCGTAAAAGGTATACCTTTTGTCGTAAAAGGTATACCTTTTGTCGTAAAAGGTATACCGGATGCCGTAAAAGGTATACCTTTTAAGCCGGTCCTGCGGGGGGTTGAATCGTCTCTCCCTACGGATAAGTCGTTTATTTGTCCTGACTTATCCGGCGCCGCCTCCGACTGGTCCATAAGCGTCTTGCGCAGTGCGGCAAAGCGGGCGGCGATAGACAAGCTGCCTCCGGCGGCTGGGGGGTCACAGCCCCCCCAAACCCCCCACTGCGGCTTCCTGCGCCGCGCCCCGAACCACGACTGTCCGCGTACCACGCCCCGCCCATTACCACGCACAACAACGCGCCGCTTGCAAACCGCCCACTGCTGCGCGAAGCGTAGCCGCGCCTGGGCAGCAGT
>JAITHR010000017.1 GCA_031279895.1 Spirochaetaceae bacterium | reverse complement strand
GCAGAAATTCGGGGTTCTAACGCGGGGAGAGGTGTCCCTCAGCAGTCGTTATCCGCTTTGGGGCGCGGCGCGGGAAGCTTATGAAACAGCCGGAGGCTGCGCGAAGCGTAGCCGCGCCTCAACAGCAAACAGCGAAGTAACCGGACAGGGTGTTGCACCGTTTGGAAGCAACAAGCGGCCATGCTGAGACAGCCGGAGGCTGCGGCCATGCTGAGACAGCCGGAGGCTGCGGCCATGCTAGAACAGCCGGAGGCTGCGGGGTTGCCAACGGCGCGGGCAAGGGAGTAGAGTAGGCCTATGTTAGAAAATATTGTCAAAGCGTTGTTCGGCTCTCAGCACGAACGGGACATAAAAACGCTGCTGCCGCTCTTACACGCGGTTAATGAGAAAGAAACCTGGGCGGCCTCCCTTCCCGCGGCGGAGTTCCCCCGGATGACCGCCGCCTTTCGGGAGCGCTACCGGCGCGGTGAAACCCTGGACAGTATGCTCCCGGAGGCGTTTGCCCTTGCGCGGGAGGCGGCGCGGCGGAACCTGGGGGAGCGGCCTTATGACGTGCAGGTTCTAGGCTCCATGGTCCTCCATCAGGGGAAAATCGTGGAAATGAAAACCGGCGAGGGCAAAACCCTTATGAGTGTCGCCGCGGCCTACCTTAACGCCATTCCGGGCAGGGGCATTCACGTGGTAACGGTGAACGATTACCTTGCGGACCGCGACGCCCAATGGATGCGCCCGATTTTCGGGTACCTGGGCCTTACGGTCGGCACTATTCTTTCGGACATGGACAATGCGCGGCGCAAGGAAAACTACGCCCGGGACATCACCTACGGGACGAACAACGAGTTCGGCTTTGATTATCTTAGGGACAATATGCACGGGGATTTGGGAAGCCGCGTGCAGCGGGGCCATCACTTCTGTATTGTTGACGAGATTGACTCTATCCTTATAGACGAGGCGCGGACACCGCTTATTATTTCCGGCGCCGCGGAGGACGACACGTTTAAGTTCGCCGAGGTTGACCGGCTTCTCGGATCCCTTGAGGAGATTAAAAAGAAGAGCGACGGGGAATATCCCGACGAAACCCAGGGGGAAGAGGTTATCGGGGATTACAAGCTCAACGAGAAGAACAAGAGCGTCTCTTTCAGCAACGCGGGTCTTGGCAAGATCGAGGAAATCCTGCAAAAGCGGAACCTTATTAAGGGCGCCATCGTGGATGAGGAGAACTTCGAGTACCTCCACTATTTCACCCAGGCGCTCAGGGCGCACAAGCTCTTTCACAACAACGTCGATTATGTGGTCAATGACGGCCAGGTGCAGATTGTCGACGAGTTTACCGGACGGACCCTCCACGGCAGGCGGTATTCCGACGGGCTCCATCAGGCTATCGAGGCAAAGGAAAAGATAAAGATAGCCCAGCGGAACCGGACTCTGGCAACCATCACTTTCCAGAACTATTTCAAGCTCTACGAGAAGATTTCCGGCATGACCGGCACCGCCGACACGGAGGCCGTGGAGTTCAGCAAGATATACCGGCTTGAGGTGGTGGTTATCCCCACGAACCTTCCGGTGGCGCGGGAGGACCTGGACGACGTGGTGTATCTTAACGAGCGGGAGAAGCACGACGCGCTCTGCGACGAAATCGCCGAGGCGCACAAAAAGGGGCAGCCGGTGCTGGTCGGCACGGTTTCGATTGAGAAGTCCGAGGTGATTTCCGGCTTTCTCACGCGGCGGGGGGTGCGCCACGAGGTATTAAACGCGAAGAACCACGCCCGCGAGTCGATTATCATCGCCGAGGCCGGGGCAAAGGGCGCGGTAACGATTGCCACCAACATGGCCGGGCGCGGCACGGACATCAAGCTGGGGGGGAACCCCGAACACCGCGCCGGAAGGCGCGCCGGAACCGAGGCGGACGACGAGACGTATCGGAAGATCTACGCGGAAGAGTACGCCAGGTGGCAGAAGGATTACGAGGAAGTCAAAGCGCTGGGCGGCCTCTATGTTATCGGCACGGAACGGCACGAGAGCCGGCGTATCGACAACCAGCTGCGGGGGCGGTCGGGACGTCAGGGGGATCCGGGGAAGTCCAAGTTTTTTATCTCCATGGACGACGATCTTATGCGGCTTTTCGGCGGGGAGAACATCAAGGGACTTATGGCCAGGATAGGCATGGCCCCGGGGGAGCCGATTTACCACCCGTGGCTTAACAGGAGCATTGAGAAAGCGCAGAAAAAGGTGGAAGAGCGGAACTTCGAGATACGCAAGCACCTCCTCGAATACGACGACGTGCTTAACCAGCAGCGCAAGTTCATCTATGAACAGCGGGACGCGATTTTGCAGGATACTGACCTGAAACAGCGGGTCAACAGCGCCACGGCGGACATGACGGCTGCGGCGCTCGGAGAATTTGAGAAGATTGCGCGGCGGGATCCGGCAGGGGCCGCACGGGATCTGGCGGACTATCTTAAAACCAAATTCAACTATCATCTTAAAATGGACGGGGATCCGAAAGAGTGGACCGCGGCGCGTCTTGAGGAGCGTATCCGGCGGGATCTTGAGAAGGATATAGCCGAAAAGGAGGAGGTCATCGGGACGGATCATCTCAACCTTTTTATTCGTATCCAGTACCTGCAAGCGGTTGACCGCAAGTGGCTCGACCACCTTGAGAACATGGAAGCCCTGCGGGAAGCGGTGTATCTCCGCAGTTACGCCCAGAAAAACCCGCTCACCGAGTTTAAGGTGGAGGGCTTCCAGATTTTCGACACCATGATAGACCAGATTCGGGAGGAGATTGCCTCGCGCCTCCATCTGGTACGGATACAGACCGCCGGGGAGCGGGAGGTCAGGCCGGCGGTTACGGTGCGCGCCGCGAGCCACGGGAGCGCGAGCGCCTTTGCCGCGGGAGCGCGTTCCGAGCGGATGCAGGCCCAGCCGGAATCCGCTACGATTATCCGGTCCCACCCCAAAGTGGGGCGCAACGACCCCTGTCCCTGCGGATCGGGCAAGAAATACAAGCACTGCCACGGACGGACGTGACCCATGTCCTCCGAAGATTATACGCTGTTGTGGCACGAGGCGCTCGCGTGCCTTGAAAAAGAGCTGGGAGAGGCGGAGTTCAACCGCTGGTTTCGGGCGGTGGCGTACAAAGGGGCAACGGAAAAGACCGTTACCCTGGAGGTTCCGTCCAATTTCTATCGGGACCAGATGCAGGCCCGCTACAAGGGGCGCATCGAGGCGGCGCTCAAAGCGGCCTCCGGCACGGAAACCGCCGTGGTCTTTGCGGTCGCCGCAGTGTCTTCGGATACGCGGGGCCCGGGGGCGCGGGAGCGCGGGGCGCCGCCTGCTGTTCCGCCTGTTTCTCCCGCGCCGCCTGTGCGGGAAACCCCGCGGAAAGCGCGGCACCCGCAGCTTCGGGAGGAGTATTCTTTCGAGCGGTACGTGATAGGGGACAACAACAAGTTCGCGGCCAACGCCGCGGTTGCCATAAGCCGGAACGCGGGGGTGGTGTACAACCCGTTTCTTATATACGGCGGGGTCGGGCTGGGGAAAACCCACCTTATGCAGGCCATCGGGTCCTACGCCTATACGCACAGCGACCGGAAAATCATCTACAGCACCGCCGAGTGTTTCACGAACGAGTTTATTCAGGCCATACGGGACGGGAGTATGCCGGCTTTTAAGAATAAGTACCGGTTCGCGGATATGCTTCTGCTTGACGACATTCATTTCCTTGAAAACAAATGGGAGACCCAGGAGGAGCTGTTTCACACGTTTAACGCCCTCTATGACGCGGACCGGCATATTATCTTTACCTGCGACCGCCCGGCCTCGGATCTTAAAAAGATAAACGAGCGCCTGCGGAGCCGTTTCGAGCGGGGGCTTAACGTTGACCTTCAGCCGCCGGATTACGAGACGCGGTGCGCCATACTGAAATCAAAGGCGCGGTGCCGGAATACCGCGGTGCCGGACGAGGTTATCGCGCTCATCGCCGAGAACATCGCGACCAACGTGCGGGATCTTGAGGCCGCGCTCACGCGGGTAACGGCCTATACCGAGCTTTTCGGCGCGCCCCTCACCCTTGAGAGCGCCCGCGCCCAGCTCAGGGACTTTTTCCCCGGAGCCTCCCGCGCCGCCGCCGCTTCGGTGCGGCCCTTTTCTTCCGCCCCCCCTTCGGGACGC
>JAITHR010000254.1 GCA_031279895.1 Spirochaetaceae bacterium | reverse complement strand
TTTTGCGATAACCAAGCTATGCCCCAGGCACGTATCGTTGAAGTAGAAATCTTGAGGAGTAAGCCGGGCAACCGGAACAAGCCTCAAGCCCCTGCCTTTAGGCATGGGGTAGCTGACGTTTTTACGTGTATCTTACGCAGGCGCAGAGACCACCGGAGGCTGAGGGTTATGGATATTAAAGAATCCCTTGAAGAGTTTAAGGTATGTATTACTATTCCCTTTCCCGAAGGGGCGCGGTTTACCCTGTTCGGCGCCGAGGTTGCGGGCATTGCCATAACCGAAACGGTGGTGGTCTCCTGGGCGGTCATGGGGATTTTAATCGGCGGTTCGCTCCTCCTTACGCGCAGGCTGAAACCAATTCCCCGGGGCCCGCAGGTCTTTCTTGAGACGCTCGTAACGTTTTTGAACACTTTCTCGGACCGGTATTTCGGCAAACGCGCCAAGACCTACGGCCCGTATATCGGCTCGGTGTTTCTGTTTATCCTTTTTGCCAATATGATACCCGCGTTTTCGCCCCTGTCTATCGCGGCTTTCGGCATTGAGCCGCCGTTTTCCCTGAAGCCCCCGACGCGGGACATAAACCTCACCGCGGCTCTGGCGGCTTTGTCGATTATGCTGGTACTCGTCGGCGGGCTGCGGGCGCGGGGGCTTGCGGGCTGGGCGCGCAACCTCTTTAAACCTACGCCCATGATGCTTCCCTTTAACCTTCTTGAATACGTCATACGCCCCCTCTCGCTGTGCCTCCGGCTTTTCGGCAATATCCTGGGCGGCTTTATCATCATGCTCCTTGTCGAGAGCGCCCTTCCGGTCCCGCTCCTCATCCCCGCGGCTTTGTCGGTGTATTTCGATTTCTTCGACGGCCTCATTCAGGCGGTCGTCTTTTCTTTCCTTACCACCCTGTTCATTTCCGAAGCGGTGGAAACCGACGGGCATTGACAGCCGGCTTACTGCGCGGGCGGGGACGGGGGCGGCTTGGGGGCGCGGCGCACGACGAACTCTTCGCGGGCGGTCCAGGAGGACTCCGCGTCATCCCGCGCATGGGCCAGGAGGTGCGCCTGCACCCGAAACGGCTTCTCCCCGCGCCGGGGGCTCTGCATCCTCCACGTTCCGTCCGGCCCCAGGTCCCGCGCCCGGCAGTTGTCCCGAAAATACGCCTCCAAAATCCCGTGTATCCGCTTCCGTATGTCCTCTTGCAGCACCGGAAACATAAGCTCCACCCGCCGCTCAAGGTTCCGCCCCATCCAGTCGGCGCTTGAGAGGTACACCTCCTCGGCGCCGGCGTTGGCAAACGAAACGATCCGCGAATGTTCCAGGTAGTGGTCGATAACACTCACCACCCGAATATTCTCCGAGAGCCCCGGTACGCCAGGCACAAGCATACAGACGCCCCGGATGTTGAGCAGCACCCGCACGCCGGCGCACGAGGCGCGGTAGAGCGCGTTTATGATGTCAATGTCCGCAAGGGCGTTCATCTTTGCCATAATTTTGCCCGGGTACTCCGGCGTGGAGCGCCGCGCCTCCCGCGTAATAAGTTCGAGAAGCCGCGCTTTGAGACCCACAGGCGCGATAACCAGCCGGCGCATGGCTTGTATCACCGAATAGCCTGTTATCATGTTGAACAGAAGCCCCACGTCAAAGGCGATGTCCTCCCTGGCGGTAAAAATGCTTATGTCCTCGTAGAACCTCGCGGTCTTATCGTTGTAATTGCCGGTGGAAAGATGCACGTAGCGCTTCATGCGGCTGTCCTCCCGCCGGATAACCACCGAAACCTTCGCGTGAACCTTGAGACGCGCAAGGCCGTACACCACGATGACCCCGGCCTTCTCAAGCCGGTTGGCCCACAGGATGTTCCGCTCCTCGTCAAAACGCGCCTTAAGCTCCACCACCGCGGTTACGTGCTTCCCGTTAAGCGCCGCCTGCTCAAGGGCCCGTATAATCGGCGAGTTCCCGCTCGTGCGGTACAGGGTCGTCTTTATCGAGATGACCTGCGGGTCAAGGGACGCGGCCTGAAAGAAGCGCAGCACCGGATCGAACGACTGGTAGGGAAGGTGGAGCATCACGTCTTTCCGGCTTATCTTTTCCCACAGGCTCTCCTCTTCGGTAAACTCGCCGGCGTTGTAAATCTTCCACACAGGCTCCCGCAAATGCTCGAATCCCCGGGTCTCAACCAGGTCCAAGAGGCTCCGCAGGTTAAGGGGGCCGGTTATCTCGTAGAGGTCCTCCGGTAGAAGCTCCAGCCGGCGCGCAAGGGTATCCCGCAGATACCGGCTCCCCGGGGAGATCATCATCCGCACCACCATCGACTTCCCCCGATGTTCCAGCACCTCCTCCATAGCCACCAGAAAATCCTCGTCCCGCTGTTCGTCCACCGAGAAGTCCGCGTCCCGGTTTATCTTGAAAAGCATCCGCTCCTTCACGCGAAACCCCGGATAGAGATGCCCGCCCCAGGTCATTACCATGTCTTCAAGGAGCGCGTACTGCGCCTTGTCCTCGCCGGCTTCATGGGGGAGCCAGATGATTCTGCTTAAAATCGGCGGTATCTTCACGACGGAAATCCTCTCCGGCGCGTTTTCGTCTTCCGGCGCGAGGAGAAAGATAACATGGAGGCAGAGGCTCTCGATGGACGGAAACGGCTCGTCCGGCTCTATCTTGAGGGGGGTCAGCACCGGACCTATCTCCCGTGCGAAAAAGGATTCAAGGTAATTGATGTGGTCGATGGCGTAGCGGTCGGGACGCACAAGCTCAAGACCGCCGTGCGCAAGGGCCGGAAACACCTCTTCCTCAAGGCAGGCGTACTGGCGCTCGAAGATGGAGCGTATCTTCTCCGCGCCTTTCTTAAACTGCCGCCGCGGGCTTAGGCCCGAAGGGTCAGCCTTGTGCGGCGACGCGCCGGACCGGATAATCTGCTTTATCGCGGCCACGCGCACCATGAAAAACTCGTCGAAGTTTGAGGATACGATAGATAAAAACCGGAACCGCTCCAAAGGCGGCAGGTCCCGCCGCAGCCCCTCCTCAAGAACCCGCTCGTTAAAGTCTATCCACGAAAGATCTCGGTTAAAATATTTTCCCATTCTTTTTTACTACGCAGCCTCCGGCAGCCTCCGGCTGTTCTATAAGCTTCCTGATACGCGCTTCTCAGCAGTCTTTGCGTACTTACAGCCGCCGTCTTCGGTAGCTTTTGAAACAGCCGGAGGCTGCCGGATGTCCTGAAAGGTATACCTTTTGTCCTGAAAGGTATACCTTTTGTCCTGAAAGGTATACCTTTTGTCCTGAAAGGTATACCTTTTGTCGTAAAAGGTATACCGGATGTCCCAAAAGGTATACCGGATGCCGCAAAAGGTATACCGGATGCCGTCGGCGGTGAGGGACTACCCGCCGGCGCAGCCTCCGGCTGTTTCAAAAGCTTCCTGATACCGCGGCAAAGCCGGACTGTCTGCTGACCGTCGTGGTTCGGAGCGCGGCGCGGGACGCTTATGAAGCCGTCGGCAGCCTCCGGCTGTTTCAAAAGCTTCCTGATACCGCGGCAAAGCCGGACTGTCTGCTGACCGTTGTTGTTCGGGGCGCGGCGCGGGACGCTTACGGAACCGTCGGCAGCCTCCGGCTGTTCCAAAAGCTTCCTGATACCGCGGCAAAGCCGGACTGTCTGCTGACCGTCGTGGTTCGGAGCGCGGCGCGGGACGCTTATGAAGCCGTCGGAGACGGTCGGGTGGCTTCAGCGGAACCATTTTATTCCAACACTTTCATTTTTTTCTATTATTTCAAATTCATGGTGATCTGAAGTTATTAACTGACCGTTCCTTATTATATTTTCCGCCCCATTTTCTTTCGCAAGATACGCTATCAATGCGCAAGCATCTAAAACAAAGATATTCATCTTTCCAATTCTTTTTCCCGCGCTTTTTCTTTTATGAATCGTTCGCTGGACAATGTACCATCAGAGAACATACCGAAAGATTTTTCAAGGATCCCATAGGTATCAAAAACCGGAGACAGGGTAATGGTGCCGTTTTCTTCAACCAGCCTGATTTTTTCAGAGCGGATATAAGAAATTATGGTTTCAGGTAATTTTTCCCTATCAATAATTATACTTTTCATCGCATTTTATCCTCTTCTTTTATGCTATAGCGTTTTTTAATTTCTCTCAAGCGTATAGCTTGGCACGTATTCCCGTCGGCCCCATCCGTGCGCGGTGCGGGAAAAAATAGCCGCTTCCGTTTGAAGCGCCTCACGCCTGTAAGCAGTCAACGACCGCTTTGAGCCGCGCCACAAGACGATTATGAAGCCGTCGGAGACGGCGTTGTTCGGGGCGCGGCGGGGGCTGTTTTACTCTGCGGAAAACCCATTGTATACTGGAAACATGGATGTTGCTATCAAGTTTTGTCAATCCGCTTTCAAAATGGCATAAGCGAAGCCGATATACGGTGGGCTATTGATACGGCTAAGTATGACGGGTATCTTGAAGGGGATGAAGATACCAAAAACAAACGGCTGCTTATCGGATTTGACCGGAACGCAAATCCGCTTGAAATTTATTATAACATTCTTGATAGCAATACGGTTCGGGTGTTTCACGCGATGAAATGCCGGAGTATTCATAAATATCTGCTTACATAAGGAGTAGGGGGAGTAGGAGGAAGATGGAAAATGACTGATTTGACGGAAGAAGAATACGACGCGCTTGATGAAAAGTGGACAAAAGACCCGCCCGAACCCGGGCCTAACGGCACGGGATTTTTCGCACGGCGCACGGCGGATGCAGCCGCCCAATCAGCCCGCTCAATAACGGTTGACTCCTTTACGGCGGATTACCTGCTGACCAGAGCGATAGCTGCCTGCAAGACGCCCTCGGAAATTATCCGGGAACCGGTGCGGGAAAAAATAGCCGCTTCTCTTTGAAGCGCCTCACAGCCGGAGGCCCGTCTCCGACGGTTCCAACTGCCTCACGCCTGTAAGCAGTCAACGACCGCTTTGAGCCGCGGCGCGGGACGCTTATGGAACCGTCGGAGGCGGCGCCGTCCCCGCAAACGGGAACTGGTGCGGGGTTTCTGGAAAAAGGCGGGGTTGAAAAGACCGGATGGGCTTGGTAGAATACCCCCTTATGGAATGTACTCAGGGATTTATAGAAAGGATCGAAAACGCGGAGGTCGATGAGGCCGCCCTTATAAAACAAATCGCCTGCGACCTTGCCGTTACGA
>JAITHR010000207.1 GCA_031279895.1 Spirochaetaceae bacterium | reverse complement strand
CTTGCGCTCCTTACCGGATCCAGGGCGGAGATGGAAAACAGTCCCTCCGGCGCGTTGGTTGAAGCGCGGTTTCTGTTTCACCGGTCCCGGGACCCCAAAACCGGCGCGGTTCTGGCGCGGTCATCCCGCCCGCCGTCTCCGACGGTTCCATAAGCCGTCTCCGACGGTTCCATAAGCGTCATGCGAATCGCGGCCTAAGCGGTCTTTGCGTACTTACAGCCGCTTCGCAGGAAGCTGTTTAAAACAGCCGGAGGCTGGCCGGCGGCGGCTAGGATTTATGTAAAAAACTGTAATTCGGCGCTTCCTGGGTAATGGTTACGTCATGGGCATGGCTTTCCCGAAGACCCGCCGGGGTTATCCTGACAAACCGCCGGTACTGTTTTAACTGGTCAATGGTCTTACAGCCGCAGTAGCCCATGCCTTTTTGCAGACCGGATACCAGCTGGCGCAGGTAATCTTTGAGATCCCCCTTATAGGGAACCCGCCCTTCGATGCCTTCGGGAACCGGCTCCTCGTCTTTGGAAATCTGATACCGGTCCCCGGCGCCGTCCTTAATGGCGCCCATGCTTCCCATCCCCCGATACTCCTTGTAAATCCGCCCGTCAAAGATAATCTCCTTTCCCGGCGCCTCTTTAAGGCCCGCAAAGAGGTTGCCGATCATAACCGCGCTGGCGCCGGCGCCGATGGCTTTGGATATGTCCCCGGAGAATTTGATGCCCCCGTCGGCAATCACCGGAACAGACGATTTGGCCGCTTCCTCGGCGCACTCCCACACGGCGCTGAACTGCGGCACCCCCACGCCGGCCACCACCCTGGTCGTACAGATGGAGCCCGGGCCGATGCCCACCTTAACCGCGTCGGAGCCCGCGTCAATGAGCCTGCGGGTTCCCTCTCTCGACGCCACGTTCCCGCCTATCACCGGAACCCCGAAGTGTTTCTTTATCTCCGTAACCGCTTCCATCACGTTTTTCGAGTCCCCGTGGGCAGTATCCAGCACCACGTAGTCAACCTTGGCGTTTTTAAGGAGCGGGAGGCGGATACGGTAATCCTGCGGGGAAACCGCGGCACCCACAATGAGCCTTCCGCCCCGATCCGTGGCGGCCAGGGGGAAACGGGCGTGCTTTTCCATGTCTTTCACGGTGATAAGGCCCGTAAGCTGGCCCGCCTCGTCGACTACCGGCAGTTTCTCGATCCTGTGCTTATCAAACTTTTCCCGCGCCGCCGAGACCGAAGGCTCCCCTTCCACCACGATAAGCGCGGCGGTCATCACGTCAACCACCGAAAGCCCGTCGTCCCGACAAAACCGGAGGTCCCGGTGGGTAACGATGCCCACCGGCTGCCCGCTGTAATCGAGCACCGGCATACCGGAGACGTTGAAGCGTTCCATAAGGCGCTTCACGTCCTTTACGAGCGCGTCTTCCCGCACCGTTACCGGCTCGTCGATAATCCAGTTAAGATACCGTTTGACCCGGGCGACCTGTTGCGCCTGCTCTTCCGGGCTTAGGTTCCGGTGGATAACGCCGGACCCGCCCTCAAGGGCAATGGCAATGGCGAGTTTTTCCTCGGTTACCGTATCCATGGCAGCGGAAATAATCGGCGCGTTGAGCTTCACGTCGGCGCACAGCGTGGTTCGCACGTCGCAGTCCTTGGGGAGAAGCTCCGAATACCCCGGGAGCAGCAGAACGTCATCGTAAGAATAGGCTTCGGCAAACATAGTGTTCTCCTTTCATGTTTTTCATCTTTTTCATCGTTATTTCGTTATTTCGTTATTTTCTTGCGGTCTGTCCGTAAACTACCGTCGGTATTATTTTTTTATCAGGTTCCGGTACTTCGCCGCCAGGGTTTTCGCTCTTTCCGCGGCGCGTCCCCGGTAGTTTTCCGGCGCGTTAAAAAAGGACAGCGCCTCATCCGCCGGCCCGATACGCCCCAGTTCCCGCAGTTTCTCCTGTATCCGCCCAAGGACCGCCGGTTCCTTCGAGAGTGCGCCGGCAAAGTCCAGTCCCTCGGTTTCGGCAACGCGGGTAATCCGGCGGATAACCTCGTGGGCCTCGGAGACGCCGGTTTCGGAGAGGAGGATATAGGCGCTTTCCGCCATGACGCCCCCGGGAATACCGGAACCGCGGCGCAGGTTGGCGAGGCACCGTTCCCGATCGATCTCAAGCCCTTCCAGCACCGAAACCATCCGGTTCGCCGCGAGGCAAAAGCCGGTCAGGTAATCCGCCACGAACCGCTGGCTCGCGGAGTTTGAAAGGTCCCGCTGGTGTTCGCTTATCTGGTCCATGAAAAAGGTCGTAACCCTGGGCATGAAGGCTTTCCAGAGGCTCTTGATATGCTCCGCGTTCCAGGGGTTGCGCTTCTGGGGCATGGTCGAGGACCCCACCTGCTCCTCACGGAACCGCTCTTTTACCTCCCGTATTTCGCTGCGCTGGAGGTGGCGCAGGTCGTCCGCCAGGTTAGCGATGATACCGAAAGCGATATTGTATTCCAGGAGGAGCCGGAGGAGGTGTTCCGGCTCCACCACTTGCGTCGCGTGGTCAGCCGGCGCCAGCCCCAGTTCCGCAAGGTAGCGCCGCTCAAGGTCCTCCGGGTCCCTGACCGTCATGCCGGTCGCGTTGTACGCGCCCACGGCCCCCGAGAGCTTTCCCTTAAGCCCGTCGGCAAGCCGGTCAATCGCGATAATCGACCCGCCCAGGCGGGAGACGTATTCGGCAAAGGCAAACCCCACGGTGATAGGTACCGCGTGCTGGCCGTGGGTGCGCCCCACCTGGGGGGTTTCCGCCTCGCGCTCCGCGAAGTCGCAGAGGAGGCCCTCAAGTTTCGTAAGGAGTGGCAGGGCTACGGTTCGGGTAACCTCCCGTATTCTGAAAGAGAGCGCCGTATCGAGGATGTCCGCGCTTGTCGCGCCGAGGTGTACGAGCGGCGCGACGTCCGGCGGAACCTTTCTCTTAAGCACGTTGACGAGCGCCCGTATGTTATGACTGGTTTTTTCCTCTTCCCGATAGACTTCGGCGGGGTCAACGAGGGCCGCGGTCTTTGCAAGGGTTTCTTCGAGCGCCGCGGTGAGCCCCCCCCGCACCGAGAGGTGCGCCAGCACCAGGGCGATTTCCGCCTTGACGCAGGACGCCACCGCCGCCTCTTCTGAAAGCCACGCCCCCAGCGCGTCGAAGAGCGCGCGGTCCGTGAGGGAGTATCGGTGGTCAATGGGAGAGATATTACGAAAGATAGTTCGCGTTTCCATAGGCGATAATGACCCATAAACACCTCTCTGTCAACCGCCCGCCGGCGGCGGGTGGCACAGCATGGCCGCAGCCTCCGGCTGTTCCAAACATGGCCGCAGCCTCCGGCTGTTTCAGCAGGGCCGCGTGTTGCTTCAGAGTGGTGCAACACCGTCTCCATTGGGCGAATCAGTGCTGTGTAGGCGCGGCTACGCTTCGCGCAGCCTCCGGCTGTTTTATAAGCTTCCCGCCCCGCGCCCCGAACAACGACTGTCAGCTGACAGGCTGTCTGTAAGCCGCTCCGTAGGAAGCTTATAAAACAGCCGGAGGCTGCGGGGGGTTTGGGAGCTATGCGTTGTTGTGCGCACATCGGGGCGGCGCGTTGTTCGGGTCGGGGGTCGTCTCGCGTCGGTGGGGGGTCTGGGGGAACCGGTTCCCCCAGCCGCAGGAGGCAGGTACGCAACCAGCCGTGGTTCGGGGCGAAAAGCGGGAAGCTTTTATGCAACCCGCCGGCTGCCCGCCGGCGGCTGACTCTTCGCTTTGGGCATGGTCATTTCCGCGGTAAAAACATTCGTGCGCGGTTCGGAGATGAATGCTTTTGCGTTGAAAATAGACGCGGCCAAGTTTGGAATGATTCAGATTCACTCTGGAAATAATCATGCGCCGCCCTCCGAACAACGCACGGCTCCCGAACCGTCGGAGGCTGCGCGAAGCGTAGCAGCGCCTAAACAGCAAACAGTGAAGTAACCGGACACGGTGTTGCACCATTCGGAGGCAACAAGCGGCCATGCTGTGCCGCCGCCGCCGGCGGTTAGCGTCTGTTTACTGATTCCACTTTTACCCGAAAAGAGCGGCGGAAGAGCGCCCGTCTGCCGCGCTCAAGCCATGCGACCGCAACAGCCACGAAAAAGCGCGGGAGCGCGACCCA
>JAITHR010000048.1 GCA_031279895.1 Spirochaetaceae bacterium | reverse complement strand
TCCGCCGCGGCCCGCTCGCGTGTGGCTGCCACCATGCGGTTTATCTTTTCGTAATACGGGACGTCAAGAACCGCCGCGGCGCCGCCGGCCTGCGCAAGACGGTCAACGGTATAGGAATTCACCGAGTCCCGTACGCGGCACAGCCCGTCTATCAGTTCCTCGCTCCCGATGGCAAAGCCCACCCGCAGCCCCGCAAGGGACGCGGACTTTGACAAGGTATGCACGGTAAGCAGATTCGGCGCGTCCGCGATAAGGGGAACCGCGGACTGGGACCCGAACCCGTGATACGCCTCATCAACCACCATAACCCGCTTCTCCCGCGCCAGAGCCCGCGCGATTGCCGTGCGCGGCACGGCGCGGCCCGTGGGCGCGTTGGGATTGGGAAAGATCACGCCGCTGTTCTCAATCCGGTACTCCGCAAGGTCCAGGGTGAAATCCGCGGCAAGCGGCACGGCGCGGAAGGGAACATCCCAGAGCGCGGCATAGACCGGATAGAAGCTGTAGGTAATGTCGGGAAAAAGGAGGGGCGCCGGCGCTCCGCAGGAAGCGCGGACGCCGGAAGCGGGGGGGAAAAACGCGGCAAACGCGAAGGCCAGCACTTCGTCAGAGCCGTTTCCCGCGAACACCTGTTCGGCCTTGACGCGATAGACCCGCGCCACGGCCTCCCGCAGTTCCCGACACGCCGGATCCGGGTAGCGCCGCAGGCTCTCTCCGGCGGCCCGCGTAAGGGCCTCAATAACCAGGGGGGACGGCGGATAGGGGTTTTCGTTGGTATTCAGTTTGATATACGTTTGGTTTCGCGGCTGTTCTCCCGCCACATAGGGGCGGAGCGCCCGCGTCCGGTCATTCCAATAGGTACTCATAGAATCAAAGATACCAAACAGCCCCCCCTCTGTACAGCCAGCCTCCGGCTGTTTCAAACACTGTTGTTTCCGAATGGTGCAACACCGTGTCCGCAGCCTCCGGCTGTCTCAGCATGGCCGCCTGTTGTTTGGTAATGGTGCAACACCGTGTCCGGTTAGCAATCGACTGCTGACCAGGCGCGGCTACGCTTCGCGCAACAGCGGGCGGTTTGCAAGCGCCTCGTTGTTGTGCGTTGTTCGGGGCGCGTGGCATGACGCTTATGAAACCGTCGGAGACGGCGTGGTTCGGGGCTGGTCGCCGCGCAATAAGAAAGGCGCGGCCCCCGTGGTGTGGGGGAACCGCGCCCTGTTGGGTCAACCGCCCGCTTTGCCGCGCTTCGCAGGAAGCCGTTTAAAACCGTCGGAGACGGGCCGGAGGCTGTGGTGTTTGGGGAGGGCGGCCGCCCCAAACACCTCTTTACTAGCTTCCTCTCTTCATGCCGGTTGCGATTGCCGCCCCGCAGCTGACCGCCTCGCCCTTCTCGTAAGTGCAGCGTTCTGCTGCTTTTCTTTCCGCTTCAGCGGAAGAAGGGGCCCAAAGGGTGTATGTAACATACTTTACGGTGAAGTCTTTGGTCTTTTTGCCCTGTACGACTTTGTATTCCTTGTAGGCGACTTCAATTTTCCACTCGTATTCCTCTTCCGCAAAAGCGACTACAGCCGTCATCGCAATAAAAATCAGTGCGATACCTAAAACCGCCAGCCGGTCGGTTCTTATGTTTTTAAGTTTCTCCATCTGAAAAACTCCTGATTGCGCACTATCCGCAAAGATGCCGTCAATACGGACAGCGCAGGGTATAGTTTATCCTCGTTGCGGAGTTCTATCCAAGCTTCCCGCCGTGCCCTCAAAGCCGGTCGGTCGGCTTACCGTGCGCCTCTACGCGGACAAAAACCGCTTTGCCGCGCTTCACAAGACGCTTATGAAACAGCCGGAGGCTGCGCCCGCCGGCGGCTTCCTTCAAGACGTGTCGTACTTCATCAGAACCTCCTTCATATTTTCTCCCGCCCGTGGGCGGCGGAATTTTTTCCCTAAGCTTCCCGCGCCGCGACCCTCAGCAGTCAACGACCGCTTTAGGCCGCTTCGCAAGACGCTGTTTAAAACAGCCGGAGGCTGGCCGGAGACGGCCTAGTCGCGGTAGGCGAGCCGCGCCCCGTCGGGAAACACGTCCCTTCCCAGGCGGGTCTTTCGTGAAAGGGTAGCCCTCCGCAGGCCCGTACACCCATAGAACGCATACTCCCCGATGAACGCAACCGAATTGGAAATCGTAACGTCGATAAGGCCGGTACAGCCGTTAAACGCAAACCTCCCGACGGTAGTTACCGAGTCGGGGATCGTTACGCTGATAAGGCCCGTACAGCCGGTAAACGCCATGTCCCCGACGGTTTCAACGCTGTCGGGGATCGTTACGCTGATGAGGCCCGTACAGCCGTAAAACGCGCCTGTCCCGATGACCGTTACCGAGTTGGGGATCGTTACGCTGCTAAGACCCGTACAGTCTTTAAACGCAAATTTCCCGATGTCCGTTACCGATTCGGGGATCGTTACCCTGCTAAGTCTGGTACAACCGGAAAACGCGCCCGATTCGATGGCTGTTACCGAGTTGGGGATGGTAACACTCGTAAGGCCCGTACAGCGGGAAAACGTCATGCTTTCAATAGTTTCTATTGAAAGGGGTATTTTAACGCCGGTAAGGTTGGTACAGCTGGCAAACGCGCCTGTCTCGATGGCCGTTACCGACAGGGGAATGGTTATGCTCGTAAGGTTCGCGCAGCCGGCAAACGCGCCTGTCTCGATGACCGTTACCGCCAGGCCCTCGATCGCCGCGGGAATAACGAGCTTCGCGGCGGCGCCGGTGTAGCCCGTGACGGTTACGCCGCCCCCGTTATTCCGCCCGTACCAAAGCCCCTCGGGGATTTTTCCGGCCTGCCCGTGGGTGGCCGCAGCCGCCGTCAGAAGCGCCGCCGTAAGGCAGAGCGCCCGTAAAACTCGTTTTCTCATACTAATTATTCCTTTTCATTTATTTCTCCCGCCCCTACGGGCAGAGCCGTCTCCGCAGCCTCCGCCGTCTCCGACGGCTTCAAACTGCTTCCCGCCCCGCGCCTTTCAGCCGGTCAGTCCGCTTAACCGCGCCTGTAAGCAGTCAACGACCGCTTTGAGCCGCTTCGCAGGACGCTTATGGAACAGCCGGAGGCTGGCCGCCGCCGCCGGCGGCTCCCGCGGGGTTGTCGGCCCGGGGGACGATGATTGCCGCGATGGGCCCCCAGGGGCCGGCCTCGCCCTTGCTGTTTACGAAACGGGCGCAGAAGTACGCGGTCATGCCGCCGTCCTCCGCGTCAAAGGAGACCCGCTCCCGCGCGCGGGTCGTGTCGAGCAGCTTGTCGAGCTCCTTGCCGGAAACCGGCGGACTCACGAGGTAGTGCCTGGGCCCCGCGGCCTGTTCCAAAGTCCCGCCGCCCCGGGGCCAGCCTCCGGCTGTTCCATAAGCTTCCCGCGGAGCGCGGCAAACCGGACGGAGCCCGCTTGGGGGCGCGTATCGGGAAGCCGTTTAAAACCGGCTGGCCGGTCCGCCTTGAGATCTCCACGTGGAAGTCGTCGTCAATCTCCGG
>JAITHR010000043.1 GCA_031279895.1 Spirochaetaceae bacterium | reverse complement strand
AGGGCCTGCCAGTAACGACTATTGGGAGCAGTGCGTTTTCCGGGTGTACGAGCCTGACGAGCGTGACGATCCCCTCGTCGGTAACGACTATTGGGGGCAGTGCGTTTTCCGGGTGTACGGGCTTGACGAGTATTACCCTTTCACGCCAGACAAAGGTTGAAAACAGTGCGTTTCCCACGGGGGCGCGTCTCACCTACCATGACGCGGCGCCGGCACGGGCGGAACCGCGCTTCACAGGCGGCGGAGGCACGGGAAAAAGTATTGCTGTCCTGCCACCGAAATATATGGGGGCCGCGGCTGGTGAGTATTCCAACCTGTCCACGGTGGTGCAGGATACGGTTATTACGGACTTCAAAAAGTATTCCGCCTTTAAGGTGCTTGATAAAGAAACGCTCAACAGGGTATTAGAAGAAACCATGGACGGGGTGTATGAAGACAACCTCGATATAGTCCGGCTGGGACACGTTACCCATACGGACTACATTATAACCGGTAACATCGTCAAAACCAGCACCGGCTATGTAATGACCTTGAAAATCGCGAATACGAGAGACGGGAAGGTTGACTTCTCCCATACCGAACCCTGTACCCTGGCGGCGCTGGAAAACCTGACCAGTATCCATAAGACCATGGCGGAACTGCTTCCGCAGATGGGCGTGGCCCTCACCGGCAAAGCAGAACGGGAACTCACAGGCCAAAAGTAACCACGCCGCCTCCGGCGGTTCCATAAGCGTCATGCCACGCGCCCCGAACCACGCGCCGCCGCTTACGACGCACAACAACGCACGGCTCCCAAACCGCGACCGGCTGCGCGAAGCGTAGCCGCGCCTAAGCAGTACTGACTCGCTCACCGGACAGGGTGTTGCACCATTTGCAAACAACACGCGGCCCGGCGGCGGCGGGTGGCACAGCCTCCGGCCCGTCTCCGACGGTTCCATAAGCGTCATGCCCCGCGCCCCGAACAACGACCCGCCGCTTACTACGCACAACAACGCACGGCTCCCAAACCGCGACCGGCTGCGCGAAGCGTAAGCCGCGCCTCAACAGTAGCCAGTCCGCTCACCGGACACGGTGTTGCACTACTCGGAAACAACAGGCGGCCATGCTAGAACAGCCGGAGGCTGCCGCGCACAACAACGCGCCTATTGCAAACCGCCCGCCGCTACGCGAAGCGTAGCCGCGCCTGATCCGTACAAGCCCCCTAACCGGACACGGTGTTGCACCACTTTGAAACAACAGGCGGCCATGCTGAAGCCGTCGGAGACGGGCCGGAGGCTGGGGGGTTTACTGTTTGGAGGGAATGTGCCATGATGCGCTATGGCTTTATTCAGTAATCTCTTTCATAAAGATATTCCCCAAGACGTTATCACGCCGGAGAAAAAAGCATCCAGCGGGGTGGAACTGTCTTACGACGCTTTGCGGACGGCACTCAAAACCTCCGAATCCCTGGCCCTCTCGGTTCTGAACGGCGTCAAAACCCTGTCGGAGGTCATAAGCAGCGCCAACCTTCAAAAAGACGAGCTGGAGCGCTTCGAGACCCTCTCCGAAGAATCCGACAAAGCCCTTTCGGAAATCTACGGCATAACCGAACAGATGCGGAATTTCGTGGATACCCAAGCAGGCACCATGAACCAGTCGGTCTCCTCGATAGAACAGCTTTCCTCCTCTATTACCTCCGTCTCAGGGGACATCGGCAAACGACTGGCCATTACCAAAGGGCTTTCCGAAGCGGCTATCGACGGCAACGAAAAGGTGAAAAAGGTGCTGGACGTGGTTAAAGAGCTGAGCGAGAACATGGAGTCCATCAAGACCGTTATAAGCTCGATTAACGCGATAAGCGCCCAGACCAATATGCTGGCCATGAACGCCGCCATAGAAGCGGCCCATGCGGGACAAGCGGGACGGGGTTTCTCGGTGGTGGCCGACGAGATACGCAACCTCTCGGAAGTTACCCGCAAAAACGCCGTCAACATTACCGAGACGGTGAAAAACACCATGACCGCCCTTAACGAGGTGCGCAACACGGTAAGCAAGGCCAGCGCCGCGATGCTCTGGATCGAGGAGGAGGTCACCAAAGCGTCGTCCTCGTTCGAGGCCATCATCCAAAATATGCGGAAACTTGAGGGCGACGGAGCGGGCATGACCAAAATAGCCCAGGGCATCGGCGCCACCTCGTCGGACCTTAAAACCCAGTCCGGCGAAATCATCACGGGGCTTAAAAACATCTCGGAGGCCATCCACCAGCTTATCGCGCTCGAAAGGCATATCCGCGAAACCGCCTCCGCCATAGGAGGCTCGGCAATACACATTACCGGATTCGTGCAGGACACCATCACGTACAACAGCCAGATGCAAGCGGTGCTTGACCAGGTGGTAAGCGCCGCGGACAACTTCGAGCATAAAGACCCCTTTCCCTATACCACTATAGTACTGAAACACCTCCTGTGGCTTACCCGCGTGCGGGGTATCCTTGACGGCACCCTCAAGGGAATTGACGTCGAGACCAACCACCACAACTGCGACCTTGGAAAATGGATAGACGCGCAGAAGAACAAGGAATACGGGTCCCTTCCGGCTTTCGGGAACCTCGATTCGACTCATGAGGAAATGCATACCATCGTGCGGGACATTATCAGCCAGCACACGCGGCTCTCTGGCGAGGAGAAAGAAAGGAAGTACGCCCAGCTTCTCGCCTCCTCCGAGCGGGTCGTCAACGCGCTCACCAAACTGCGCGCCTGCATCCGCTAATACCGCGGCGGAGAGAGGCGGAGAGGGGCGGGCCTGTAACCGGAGGGCTTAATAGGAGGGGTACATTTCCCGCGACCCTATCACCACTTCACGGTGTATCTCGCGGTTAAGTATGGAAAGGATAAGGAGGGAGCCGACCGGCAGGTGGTAGGGAACAGTGAACTCCCCGCCGCGGTAGGGAACCGCGATAAGGTCCCGCCGCTCGCCGGAGGGGATCAGTGCTTCGAGGCGCGTCGCAAGGGGATAGGGGTTTTGGGGCATGGCATAGGTAAACAGGGAAAAGACTTGTTCGTCGTCGGTATCCGTTTCCGTAGGGGACGCCACCGTAAGATAGACCCGCGTGTCCGCGTTTACGGCGGTATCGGCCTCCGGGTCCTGAAATACCACCGTTCCCACCCGCTCGCCGGCCTGCGCGTACCGCAGGGTAAAGGCGAAATCAATCTCCAGCCGGCTTATCTTCGCAAGGGCCGCGTCCATCGACATACCCACAAACGACGGGGCCGGCATGACCGCGTTTTCCGGGCCCTGGCTTACCACGAACTCAAGCGCGGTACGTCCCGTGATGCCGGTTCCCGGGGCGGGCTTCTGCTGGAGGATAGTGCCGACCGGCTCCGGCGCGTATTCGTACATGAAAGGCTCTTTCAAAAAAAGGAGCGGCTGGGCGGTCGAGGTGAAGAGGGTCTGTATCTCCATCCGCACGTCGCTTATGTTGCGGTTAATATAGTTTTCCACCACATTAACCACCACCCCCTGGCTTACCACCAGATTTATCCGCCTTCCGGCTTTGACAATGGTTCCCACCGCGGGATCCTGCTCCAGTATGGTCCCTTTGTCATGGCTTGACTGGGAATACCGGAGGTAAATCTTCGGGTACAGCTCTTTTTCCTGTAACTCAAGGAGGGCGTCGGTAAGCTCTTTGCCCCGCACGTCCGGCACCATGGTCTCTTCCGCGCCGCGAACAGCGGTGAAAAAGACCGCCGCCGCGATAACCCCCACGAACACCGTAAGGCAGAGCGCCATAAACACAAAGAAGCGCAGGGGGGAGCCGGCTTTTTTCGATGATTCCTCGCGGGAATCGGTCTTGCTCTGAGTCATAAAAGCCTCGTTTCAGCCCAGAACCGCGTGGAGTATACCGTGGGCGCCGTTGAGAAACGCCCGCCAGTCCAGGGCTTTTTTGGCCTGGTACTGGAGGCGGGTAACGCCAAGGATGCCGTATCCGGTCTGCACCAGTATTCCCCGCGCCTCGTCCGCCCCTAAAACCGCGCCCGGAACAGGGCCGCGCCGCGCTTCGGCGGTCTCGGCGGTCTCGATGACCGCAGCCGCCTCAAGGATGAAGAGGCGCCGGTCTTTGTGCCGGGTCCACGAGAGGGGCCAGGGGGTAAAGGCGCGAATTCGGGCGTCAATCTCCTCCGCGCTCCATGAGAAGGTAATCGCCCCTTCCGCCTTGCTTATTCTGGGGCAATAACTGACGTTCCCCTGCTGCGGGGACCCGCGCAGGCCGTCTTTGCCGTCTTTGAGGAGTGCGCCCAGGGCTTGGGACAGCATGACCCCTGCTTTTTGCGCCGCGGTCTCGCTAAGGCTCGCGGCGGTTTCCCGTCCGCTGAGGAGGATTTTCTCTTGGAGGAGTACCGCGCCGGCGTCCATTTCCGGCGCCAGGGTTTGTATGGTAACGCCGGTTTCCTTGTCCCTGTTCAAGATGGCCGCGGGAATGGGCGCGGCGCCCCGATAGCGCGGGAGGAGGCTGGGGTGGATATTGATGCCGCCCAGGGGGAAGAGGGCAAGGAATTCCGGGCTGAAGAGGGAGCCGTAGGCAAAAGAGACGAGCAGGTCCGGCGGCCTCTCGATCGCGGCAATCATGTCCAGCGCGGTACGGTCGAGCGCGTCCGGTTTCAGCTGCACGAGCGGCGGGTACCCCTGTCCGCGCAGTGTTTCCGAAAGGAGGGACGCTGCGGCGCTTACGGCGCTGGGTTCCGGCTTTCCGCCCCGTCTGCTTGGGCGGTCGGGATTGGTCAGTACGCCCGCCAGTTCCACCCCGGGGGTTTTGAGAGGCGACGACGCTTCCAGCGCCGGAATGCCTATCTTAGGGTTTCCCGCAAACAGTATCCGCATAACCGAGGGCCCTGATTTTCTCAAACTTGGCGATGAGTTTGTTTCGTTTTAGTTCCGAAAGGCGGTCAATGAACAGGATGCCTTCCAGATGGTCGTATTCATGGAGGACCGCTCTGGCAAGGATTCCTTCCGCCTCCAGGGTGAAAGGCCTCCCGCGCTCGTTCCACGCCTGGACGCGCACGGTTTCGGGGCGGGTTATTTCGGCCCACACTTTGGGGATGGACAGGCACCCCTCCTCGTATTTCACCATTTCCTGAGAGGTTTCTACGATAGAGGGATTGATGAACACGAGCGGAACATCTTTCTCCGTCTGGACCGCGAAGATCCGTTTCATAAACCCGACCTGCGGCCCCGCAAGGCCGATTCCTTTTTCTTTACGCATCGTATTGAGGAAGTTTTCCAAAAAAGTTTTAAGTTCCCTGTTAAAATCTTTGACCGGTTCCGCTTTTTGTCTCAGAAGTTCATTACCGAAGATGATGATTTCCATATTCTTATAATATATAAAAAAAAATTTATAAACAACCGTCTCCGACGGCTTCAGCATGGCCGCAGCCTCCGGCTGTTTCAGCATGGCCGCCCAGCCTCCGGCTGTTTCAGCATGGCCGCCCAGCCTCCGGCTGTTCCGGCATGGCCGCCTGTTGTTTCCGAATGGTGCAACACCTTGTCCGGTGAGGGGGCTGACACAGACCAGGCGCGGCTACGCTCTCGCGCCGTCTCCGACGGTTTGGGAGCCGTGCGTTGTTGTGCGTTGTTCGGGGCGGGTCGTTGTTCGGGCGCGTGGCAAGAAGCTTATAGAACCGTCGGAGACGGCCCGCGCCACGCCTCACCGCCGGTCGGTCCGCTAAAGGGCGCCGCATGGGAAGTAAGCGGACTGACCGGTTGAACCTCAGATCCTGCGTACCATTACTCTCTCACCTATAAAAACGCGGTTTTTTATGCGGATATTGTTAATCTCTCTGGTTAAGGGCATAATAGAAAAAGGAGGTTTCCATGGGTAAATTATTTGAAGAAGCCCGACAAGAATCTTGTTTAAAAGAAATGTCCGAAGAAGAACGGCGGAATGTAATGAAATCAATGTCTGACAATTTTGAATTCCAAGACGATCCCAAGGTCGGCATTTTTTGGTATGATCCAGCTAACGACGAACTTTTCGGAGTGAGCACGGTTAATGCCGGCGATTTGCAGTTCAACCGTAACGGGCTTAAAACTATAAGTACCCTGCACAAGTCCTGGTGGCAAAAGCAAAGAAACAGAGCGCTTGCCCAAAAAAAAGACCCGGGGATTTTTACGAAAGATTACACGCACATTCCGCGGGGCAGAATTTTTCAAAAAAAAGACGGGGTTTTTCAGCTTATGTGCGGGAGCTGGATGAATGACCGCATAGAAGACCTTGTTAAAGATGAGTTTGATTTGCGGAAGGTTCCGTTGGAAATAACTATCGACGTTCATTGGGAAATCGGGCATGGTTGGAGCGAGGACTATCAAACATAGCCTCCGCAGCCTCCGCAGCCTCCGGCTGTCTCAGCAAGGCCGCCTGTTGCCTCCAAGTGGTGCAACACCTTGTCCGGTGAGCGAATCAGTGCTGTTGAGGCGCGGCTACGCTTCGCGCAACGGCGGGCGGTTCGGGAGCCGTGCGTTGTTGTGCGTAGTAAGGGGCTTGTCGTGGTTCGGGGCGCGGCGCGTCTCGTGTCGGTGGGGGGTTTGGGGGGTCTATGACCCCCCAGCCGCCGGAGGCAGCTAGTCTGTCGCCGCCCGCTGTGAGCCGCTTTGCAGGAAGCCGTTGTGCCACCCGCCGCCGGCGGGTTAGTATTGCTGGCGCTCCATGGCGAGGATTTCGGCGGTTTTCACGTCCAGCGCTTTGAAAGAAATGGTGCTCGTCGACGAGAGCTGGCTGATCGCGCCGGTGATGACAATGGTAGCTCCCAGCAGCTTGCCCATGGAAACCGCGCTGTCATCGTCCACCTCCCCTGATGCCTGGAACTTTGTTCGGAGCGGAGGAATTCGAGGGAGCGCCGGTCAACGATTTTGAAATCGTTCCACGCCGAGTTCACGAGCATATATTCAAGCTCGGTTATGACGTAGGTTCCCTCCTGGCGGTTTCTGGTGGAGACGCTGATGACCGCCACGGTTCCCCGTTCCGGCAGCGCGTTGATGAGCCGTTCCGCCGCGGCGGTTACCGCCTCTTCGAGGCTGTTGCTCCGCGCCGGCGCGCTTGTCTTGGGCTTGGGCTTTGCCGCCGCGGTCGCCTGCTGCCCCGCGCTCTCGCCCAGATCCGTTTTCGCGTCCTGATTGAGGCCGATGTGCGAGCCGCTTATCCGCGCAACCTTGAACACGATGCGGTTCCGCTCCACGTCGAACCTGCTCGTGGCGCTCCGCTTGGCGTTGGCGCCGTTCTGCACCATGATCGTGTGTTCCCCGTCCGGCACGATCATCCGCTCGCTCGATTCCGCCCGTACCGTTGCCCGCAGTTCCCCGTCAATGAACACCCTGACCGATCCTTTTGCCCGCTTATTGGAGGACATATACCGCACCACCACTTCGGACTCGTTTTCCTTGGGAACCACGCTGCTTGGGAGCGACGGCATTTGGGCGCCGCCGCCCGCATATACTACAGTCAGGGGCGCGAACGCCGCGAGACAACCGGTGAGAAGCATACTCCTCACTATTCTTTTTATCAAAATTCTTTTCATAAAGAACTCCTTTACATTTCACCGTCTCCGACGGCTTCAAACTGCGTCCCGCCAGCCTCCGGCTGTTCTAAACAGCGTCCCGCGTTGCGACTGTAAGCAATCAATGACCGGTTACAGCCGCTCCGCAGGCCGCTTAGAGAACAGCCGGAGGCTGGCAGGCGGGAAAAAAGCTAGAACCTGAAGCCTATGCCCGCAGCCGCGATGTGGGGTTCAATCGCGCCGACTTCAAGAAACACTCCCACGGGCCCGCCAAAGAAGTACCGGACTCCCACGTGCGCACCGAAGAGAAAGGTAACGGGGTCGATTGGGACGGTTCCTACCGCAAGGGTCAACCCCAAATCAATGGCCGCATACACGTCAAGCTCATCCACCTCAAAGTTAAAGTGGTAAGCGAGCCGAACCCCCATCGGTATACCAAACGCTATGGATTTGTAAGATTGGTCATCGTCATAAATAGCATTACCATTCATGTCATTACCTATGACGGAATAATAGTTGTGTTCGAATATGGTGAACCCGACAATACCGCCCACTGATAAAGGCACGCTTATAGGCAGGGCGCGTTCAAACGAAAAGACGATGGGAACCGTAACTTCCTTGTCTTGGAAGTACATCCCCACGCCGGCCCCCAGGTTCAGCATCCACGCGCCGTCCACCGCGTTGGGAAAACTGGTCGGGTCAAACGCCGATACCGGCGCGGCGCTCAGGCAGTACAGAACCGCCGCCGCCGCGCATACTTTCTTCACACGAAAAATCTTCATAATACAATCTCCTCTGTCTCCGCCGCCGTCTCCGCAGCCTCCGGCTGTTCTAAACAGCGTCCCGCGTTACGCCTGTAAGCAGTCAACGACCGCTTTGCCGCGCTTCGCAAGACGCTTATGGAACCGTCGGAGACGGGCTGGCGGGAAAAACTAATTCTTTGTTATGTAAAACAGCACCGCCACGCCGCCGCCGTCAAAAATACCGGCTAAGGGCATACTACCGCTGTTACCGTGCGCGCTTGCTTTCAATCCTGCCGGAGCCGAAACCCCGCTTCTTGAAAAATTGATGCACGCTTCAAGCGAACCGTCAAAATCACCGTAATCGACAAAGGTAAGATTATTGGTGCAATAGGCATACACACTGTTCGCGGTGCCGCCGGTTCCCAATGCCCAATTGACGCCGCTACCGGCAACAGTCCAACCCCGGTTTTGGATAGTCGAATACACCGCATTGTAGGTGGTGTCCGTTATTCCCCATTTAAGGTGATACCCGCCCCCGCCCCCGCCGCCGGAATCTTCCTCCTCACAGCCGGTCAAGACAAAACCCAATGCCAGCACTACCGCCAACATTCCGAGTGCAATACGTGTATCGCGCTTTCTCTGTTTCATATAAATCTCCTCCGTCTCCGCAGCCTCCGGCTGTTCCGGCAGCGTCCCGCCCCGCGCCTGTAAGCAGTCAACGACCGCTTTGCCGCGCTCCGCAAGACGCTTATGAAACAGCCGGAGGCTGCGCAGGACGCTTATGAAACAGCCGGAGGCTGCGCAGGACGCTTATGAAACAGCCGGAGGCTGTGGAACCGCCGGAGGCGGGCCGGCGGGCTGGGAAAATCCGGCGCTCCCGAAAAAGAGGAATC
>JAITHR010000034.1 GCA_031279895.1 Spirochaetaceae bacterium | reverse complement strand
GGACAGTTTTGTTGCTACCGCGTCGGCTTCGGCTTCAAAGTCAAGGGAGCGGAATATATCAAGGGAACGGCGGTACGCGGCGCGGGATTCGGGAAGACTGCCGGCTTTCTTATACACATCCCCCAAGGCCCGCCAGTCAGCGGCAAGCCCGTAGGTGTTCTCTGACCGGCGGTCAAAGGCGATGGCGTTCCGCAGCGCTTCAACAGCCCCCTCATAGCCGCCTGCCACCGAGCGGATAGAGGCGATAAGATACCAGTCATAGGCCGCCTGTTCCAGATAGTTGTTTTTTTCATGGATTTCCAGGGCGCGCTTTATGGCATCTTCCCCTTCAGCCCATTCGCCCCGCTCTTTCAACGCCAAGCCCACCACGGTCCAGCCGAACGCGATCGAGAGTTTCTCCGCCCTCATGCGGGCTATCTCTTGCCGCGCCTCTTCCAGCACCGCGCCGGCGGCCTCCGGGCTTGCCAAAAGCCTGCTCTTTGCCATATAGAGGCGCACGGTTCCGGCAAGCTCCTCCTCTTTGGCGGTATTCGCTTCGTCAAGCGCCTGCGCCCACACCTCGGCGGCCTCGCCCGTGCTGCCCAAAGCGTAGAGGACGGTGCCTCTGGTAACGGCCTCCCGTATGAGGAGGCGCGGATCGTCAACGCTCACCGCGAGGCGCCGGACTTCCTTAAGGATTTCAAGGGCCGAGTCGTACCTGCTCCGGTCCGCCTCTTTGTTGGCAAGATCAAGCTGGCGTTCCGCCGCGTTGCGGCTGGCAAAGATTTCCGCAGGACGCTTGGGTGCGGAAGAGCAGCCCCCAAGGGCCAGCGCCAGCGCCGCGCCGATCACCGTCCCTCCGAGGGCGTATGCTGGTATTCGTTTCATATATACCACCGTCTTTAAAAAAATAAAAAATAAAAAAACTAAAAAGCAATATCCCGCGGGCTTGTGCCGCTCGACTGGGTCTGGGCTTTTGCGGGTATCCCCCCTTTCAAGAGAGGGTTATTCGTCAAAGACACCAGCACGTCTTCAGCGGTCTGAATAGTCGCCCGCACTTCCGTAAGAAGCGCCGCCACTTGCGGCATATCCGCAGGCAGGTAGCTTGTGGTCTTGTCGATATTTTTAAGTATTCCCGCAAGGGACTGGAGGGAATTTTCGAGGCTGACGTACACCGCCCCCTTCCCGTCAAGAACCGTGGCAACCGTGCCTTCCGGGTCGGAGAGCTGGGTAGTAACCTGCTGGATGTCCGCCAGAATGGGCGCTATCTCACTTACAACGGAGTCCACCGTTTGTTTTACCGTGTCCGGCAAAACCGCCACGCCGGTAACGGTTTCCTCTATGCCGAGAAAGGTGCGTCCCAAACTGGTGGCGTCGGTGCCTTTAAGGGCGCTGTCTATGTCCGCCACGAGGGTATTTATCTGCCCCAACAGGATACTGATGTTGTCGTCATGGGAGGGGAGGTAGGCAAGGCCGCTTTGCACCAGGGCTTTGCCTTCAGGAGAGTTTACCTGGGGAATAAGCTCTCCCTGCTCAAGGGGCTGACCCAGGCCGGGGTAGAACCGGAACTGGTTGCCCAGCCCTATGGGGCTTACGTTGATGTCAACCAGGGACCCCCGTTTCACGCGGTCGATATAGGTGTCCTGAATAGCGAAGATGACCTCCACCTGATCGTCCGGCGTAAGCTTAAAGGATTTCACGTTTCCAATGGTAATTCCCTTGTACTGGATTGCCATGTTGGAGCTTAAACCGGCGGCGCTGTCAAAATAGGTCTTGAAACTGTAGTTTCTGGCAAACCACCGCTGCCTGTGTCCCAGAATGACAACGGCAAACACAAGCGCGAGAAAGGCCACGATAAGAAAGGCCCCTACGATCTGGTCAGCGTAACGAATTCTAAACTTCATGCGACTCAATCCCTTGTTCAATATGCCGGACGAGGTTTTCATCGGAACTGATCGCTTCTTTGGAAATTTCCCGCGAAACCGTGCCGGCTGCTATCATCACGATATAATCCGCCATGCCTTGAATGATTCTGAAGTCATGGCTCACGAAAATAACGGTGCCTCCCTGTTCTTTCCGGTATTTCACCAGCTCTATGAGTGTTTGGGAATTGTGGTCATCGAGCGACTCGGTCCATTCGTCCAGAAAAAGCAGGCGCGGTTTACAGAGCATAGCCCGTGCGAAGGCGATGAGTTTCTGTTCCCCCATGGAAAGCTGGGACGGCCTTATCAGAAGGTGTCGTTTGTATCCCACTTCCGCCAGAACCTCTTTCATCCGCTTCTCGCGGGACACTTTATTCATCGCCGGAAAGTGTATCCGCAGGGGCAGGTCAAGGTTCTGGTACAGGTCCTGGTTCGCCCACAAAGCGGAATCTTGAAAAACCACCGCGCTCTCCTTACGGAACGCGAGGTTCTCCGTCCGCTTCATCAGCGCCAGATCCCGCCCCCGGAAAAGGACGCTTCCCCCGCTCGGAACCAGAAGGCCCGCGGCCAGTTTCAGCACCGTGCTTTTGCCGCCGCCTGAGGGCCCCACGAGCGCCGCGCTTTGCCCCTCTTCAAAACAACAGGAGACGCCGCGCACGATCTCTTGATTTTGGGTTGAGAACGACACGTCTTTTAATTCAATGATACATCCCATATTATCCCGTTGACCCGTCTCGTGTTTCATGTTGTCCGGCCAGCGCCCGGCGCCCCGTCCTTCCGGCAATCCCGCCGTTATAATGAATAATATACTGCCGACAGTATTATATCAACTATAATACACCATTTAAACGCGGAACTGACGGCTCTGAGGCCGGCTACCGGAATCTCCGTGCTTGCCCGTTCCACCGCGAACCCCTGAATAATCGCCACCGTCGAGATAATCATGCCGAAACTGACGCTTTTAACCAATGAGATGATAATATCGTGGACGCTCATAATATGGAGGAGGTTGTCGAAATACACCGACGCGGGCATACGGTTAAAGAACTGGGCTACCAGAAAAGAACCGGCCAGGCCGAAGAGCGAAAAGTAGACGTTGAGGAGGAACATGGAAATCGTAACCCCCAGAAAGCGCGGCACCGCGAGGTGTTCGATAGGGTTGACCCCGACGGATATATACGCTTCGATTTCGTGGGAGATGACCATGCCGGCAATTTCAGTGGCGATCGCGGTGGCGGAGCGGGCGCTTATGATAAACGCGGTCAGAAGCGGCCCGAACTCGCGGGTAATCATCATAATAAGCAGGGGATAGATGAGCCTTTCCTGGGAGAATCCCGCGAGAAAGGGCATCCCGATGGCGTTTACGGCGGTTCCCATGCCCACCGCAAGGAGGGAGCTTATGCCGAGGGCTTCCACAAACGTAAAGAGTATCTGCATGATGAGGATCTTAAAAGAAGCCCTCCCCCGAATGATGAAATACCCGCATCCGCGCAGGATCATCACGAAACATCCGAGGGTATATAAAAACGAATCAACAAAGGGAATCTTCAACTTCATCTTGGTTTACCTTGCCCTTCCGACAGGGGGCGTGCGGTGCGTTTAGGCCGTACAACCCCCACCTTTTTTTCTTTATTTTCCTTTTTACTATAGCGTATTATCACTAAAACCGCCTAGTCTTTTTTACCCGCCGCCTCCGGCGGTTCCAACAGACCCCCGCCCCTCTCATTTCTCTTACGCCGACCGTGTATCGGCGCGTTGTTCAGGCTTGGCGCAGAGAGAAGCGGGTCAGGCGCAAGGAGAAATGACACTTGGACTTAAGGCTGGACCCAAGAACTAAGGAGATTTATGCCGGAGCGGGCGTAATCCGCGCCGTTTTGTGAAATAAAGTATCGGGGCGGAAAAGCGGCTCGGGCATTACAACGATCGGACAGGTCGGAGGATGTAAGAGATGGGTATGGACTTGGCCGGCGCATACAACAAGATAAACCGGCGGGAGCGGAAACAACCTTCGCCGCAACGAGGCGC
>JAITHR010000020.1 GCA_031279895.1 Spirochaetaceae bacterium | reverse complement strand
AGCCGCCGGATGTGGAAATTTGGCGGGGGGCGTGTTATATTTATAGGTATGGATTATGAAACGTTTTTGATGCGTGAAACGGCGAAGCCCTCAGGGCAGAGTTCGGCCTTCGACAAAGGACAAAGGACAAAGGACAAAGGAAGTATATGTTCCAGCACTCTAGTTGTCAATAGCTGTTCGATAAAATGTTTATCTTTTTTTCCTCTTCCCTCTACGCCTCGCACGTGCGCGGCCTCCGGCGCTTTCGCAGCCTCCGGCGGTTCCGTAAGCGTCATGCCTTGCGCTCCGGCGGGAAGTATTCGCGCTTCGGGCAATAGTCCTTCTATAGAAGAAACAAGTCTCTCCGCGTCTACGGGAAGCCTCCCCGCTTCTGACGGAAGCCTTCCCGCTTCGGGCGGGGATCCGCGTTGCGGGCGGGACAATACGGACAAGCCTGCCGGAGATCGGGAGGTTCCTACCCGCCGGCGGGTAGAGTCCAAACGCCGGCGGGTAGCCTTCAAACGCCGGCGGGTAGAGTCCAAACGCCGGCGGGTAGAGTCCAAACGCCGGCGTTTAGGGTTCAAACGCCGGCGGGTAGAGTCCAAACGCCGGCGGGTAGAGTTCAAACGCCGGCGGGTAGCCCTGAAAATACGTCTCAACAACACCGCGATTCGACGGGGATTTCGCGCTGAAACCACGGTTTTACGCCGTCTCTGACGGTTTCATAAGCGTCATGCCCCACGCCCCGAACAACGACAGGTCCTTTACCGCGCATAACAACGCACAAACCGTCGCAAGTTGCGCGAAGCGTAGCCGCGCCTCAACAGCAAACAGTGAAGTAACCGGACACGGTGTTGCACCATTTGCAAATAACACGCGGCCATGCTGTGCCACCCGCCGCCGGCGGGGTGTTGCATCGTTCGGAAACAACACGCGGCCATGCTGTGCCTCCGCCGCCGGCGGGGTGTTGCACCGTTCGGAAACAACACGCGGCCATGCTGTGCCTCCGCCGCCGGCGGCTATCTTTTGAAGAGCGCGAGGCTTTCGATATGCGCGGTTTGGGGGTAGAAATCATAGAGGTCAAGCGCCGAGAGGGTATAGCCGCCCCGTATAAGTTCACCGGCGTCCCGCGCAAGAGACGCGGCGTCGCAGGAGAGGTAGGCGAGAAGCCCGGGGCCGGCCTGAGACAGACGGCGCCGTCCGAACGGCGAGAGCCCCTGCCGCGGCGGGTCAAGGACCATGAGCCCGAAGCGGTCGTGAAGACGGGGCGTGTGCGTAAGCCACGTATCAACCGAAAGGGCGGATTTTCGGTTGAGGCCACGGGTGTTTTCATGGGCCAGGGTCAGGGCGGTTTTGTCCTGTTCCACAAGGTCAACGCCGGAGAAATACCCCCCCAGAAACGCGGCGAAGGTTCCCACCCCGCAGTACACGTCCGCAAACCCGCGGCTCCTGTCGGCGGTTTCCGCAAGATCCCGCAACCGAAGGATAACCTTTTCAAGCATGGCCGCGTTGCTCTGAAAGAACACGCCGGCGTCAATAACCAGCGTTCTGTCGAGGAGCGGGACCGCGCCCCGCTGTACGCCCCCCTGTTGCAGAAAGGCGTGCCCGCGGGCGTACACGGTAAACCGGTCCCGGTCCGGCGGCGGCGCAAGCTTCCGGTCCCGCAGCGCCTGCCGGATGGCCGGATACGCAATCGGGCAGTCTTCCACCGGCGTTACCGCTTTCCCGCCGCGGGACTTGAAACCCACAGCCGGCTGCGCCCCGTAACCGACAGGCCGTATCCGGTGGAACTGGAACCGGTTCCGGTACTCGAAAGGCTGCGCGGAATACACCGCGGGCTCCGGCGCGCCGGCAATGCCCCCGATGCGGCGGAGTGAATCTTGCAGGACCGCGCTTTTCTCCCGCACCTGGGCCTCATAGGAGAGATGCTGCAAGGAACAGCCGCCGCACCGCTTGTACGCGGGACAGAGCGGCTCCACGCGGTCCCGGGACCTTTCGGTTATCTCCACCAAATCCGCCCGCGCCCAGCGGGTATGGATTTCCCGTATTTTTCCCACCACCGTATCCCCCGGGGCCGTGTGGTCCATAAACACCGTTTGTCCCTGCTGGTGAAGGATACCGGCGCCGCCGGAGACGAGCCGTTCCACTTTCGCGGTAAAAATTTCGCCGATTGTCATGGATTTAAAGTACCGCATGATTGCAAGAACAACAATAGAGAGGGTACAATAGGGCCATGGGTGGATTATATAAGCGGAAGAAGACCGGCAGCGTAAAAAAGGCCGGAGAGCCGCCGAAAGCGTCCGAGAGTATCGGGGAATGGCTTTCGTCTTTTGACGGGGTTAAGCGGTTTGTGCGCCACTGGATACCGCACCTGTTTCTGCGGGACGCGCCGGACAAAAAACCCCGCGGGGCGGTGCATATTGTCCATGGCATGGCGGAACATTCCCTTCGGTACGAACTGCTTGCCCGGAGGTTGTGTAGAGAGGGCATCGAGGTCTGGGCGCCGGACCAGAGGGGACACGGCAAGACCGCGGATCCCCTGATAAACGACCGGGGGCTGGGCGGGCTTTTGGGGCATTGCGCGGACAGGGACGGGATTGGGAAACTCGTTTCCGATATACACCTTGTCAATACGATGATAGGCGAGACCTACCCTGATGTCCCGCTTTTTCTTCTGGGTCATTCATGGGGTTCTTTTCTCGCGCAATACTACATTGAAAGCAGCGACTATCCCCTCTCCGGCTGTATCCTGTCGGGAACACGGGGGCCTGACGGGTTTAAGATACGGGCGAGCGTTCCGCTTATGACGTTCATCGCTTTTCTTAAAGGGGTCCGCCGGGGATCCTATATAGCGCGGGCCCTTGCGGACGGCCCTTTCAACAGACCCTTTAAGCCGAACCGCACCTCGTTTGACTGGATTTCCCGTGACGAGCGGGAGGTGGATGCGTACCTCGCGGATCCCCTGAGCGGACGGTTCTGTTCCGCCGGCTTCTATCGGGATATGGGGGTTCTCCTCAACAAGATACATACCGTTGAGTCGATGCGGATGATTAACCCCGAACTTCCCCTGTACGTGTTCGGGGGGAGCGCGGATCCGGTGGGAGACATGGGAGAAAGCCCGACCACGCTGGTCAACACCTACCGCTCGCTCGGTATAAAGGATCTGGAATTCGCCCTGTACCCTGACGCGAGGCACGAAACCCTGCACGAAACCAATCGGGAAGAGGTTATTGACAACCTTCTCGACTGGATCCTCCGGCACTGCGAAAAAGCCGCGCACCCCGCGCCGGAGACGCCGGAGGCGCCGGAGACTGCGGCGGAGAAGACGGAGAAGACGGAAAAAACGGAAAGCCGGAAACAAGAAGACAACACCGGAGGGTAAGACGTGTCCGTATTCCGTCCGGTACACCCCCCGTACACAAGGTATGCGGGGACAAACGCAAAAGCGCCGTAGGCGCTGTCATACTATTCTTATTTTGAGAGGATTCCTTGCGCGTCCGTTATTCTACTGAAAAAGACGGAAAACCCGTTAAAAAAGCGATGGTCTATACCCAAGACGAACACGGTATCAATTTTTCA
>JAITHR010000267.1 GCA_031279895.1 Spirochaetaceae bacterium | reverse complement strand
AAGGTATACCTTTTGTCGTAAAAGGTATACCGGATGCCGTAAAAGGTATACCTTTTGTCGTAAAAGGTATACCTTTTGTCGTAAAAGGTATACCGGATGTCCCAAAAGGTATACCTTTTGTCGTAAAAGGTATACCGGATGTCCCAAAAGGTATACCTTTTAAGCCGAAGCCGGCCTTAAGAGGTGCGGAACCGTCTCTTATAACTCTTTACACAGTAATACATAATAACCGGCGCAGGACGCTTATGGAACCGTCGGAGACGGCAACGGTTCCATAAGCTTCACGTACAGCGCCCTGTAAGCGGGCGTTTACTGCTTTGTTACACTACACAGGACGCCGTTTAAAACAGCCGGAGGCTGCCCGCCGGCGGCGGGCCGGAGGCTGCTGAGAGGCGTATAGCAGGACACGTAGGGAGAAAAAGGGAGAAAACTTATATTTTTTCCGACGACATTGCCACTATTCGTGCGGTCAGCACGTCCAGGGCTTTTACGCGCAGCCGCGTTCCCTCTTCGTCGAGGCTTCCGGTAATGACAATCTCGGCCCCAAGAAGATGGCCTATGGACAGTATCGAGTTGTCATCCACTTCTCCGGTCATCTGGAAATGCTGTTCGCGCTTTATGACATCCAAACTCGCCCGATCAACCACGTCGTATTTCCCCGCGTTCACCAATAAGAGCGTTAATTCCTCAAGAATATAGGCGCGGGCTTTCTCGTCCTGAGAGGCGATATGCACCACTGCCACTATGGATTTTTCAGGGATACTTTTTGAAACGGCGTTAAACGACGCGGTTATAAGCGCGTCAAGGCCGCCGTTACGCGCCGCCTGCGGGGTACGGGCAGCCGCGTCTTCCTGTAGCAGCGTTATGCCCGCGTATCTGCCGCGTTTATGAAACAGAACCTCGACGGAAAAATGATAGACCCTGTTGTCCATCGTAAAATAGAGTATCTCGCTTCTCCTGTGCTCATCACCGTCATAATTCGCGTAAATGCTATGCATACCCTCTGAAACGGTATACGAACCGATTTCCCCGTTGGCCAAAGAACCCGCCCGTTTCCCGTCAAGATATATTCTGACCTTTTTATCCCCCTTGTTATCTATCCTTCTTACAAAAACAGAGGCGCTCTCGCGGGCGTGATCCGCCCTGTCCCCGGTTTTGCAGGCAAGAAGTGAGAAAACAAGCCCTATTCCCCATAAAAAAGATGCGCACTTATACATACCCGTCTCCTTTCTTTCTTTTTTTCTTTTTTCGCACCGCCCCTAAGCTGTCTTTGCTTGCTTTGGGCCGCTGTGCAGGAAGCTTATGAAACCGCCGCAGCCTCCGGCTGTTTTAAACAGCTTCATGCTACGCGCCTCTAAGCTGTCTTTGCTTGCTTTGGGCCGCTGTGCAGGAAGTTTATGGAACAGCCGGAGGCTGCGGAGGCGGGATGATGAGGAGTTCGCCGGAAGCGCGTCCAAAGACTTCTTCCTCATACATACACTCGGCCTGTGCGGGCGGCGTGGGGTACACGCCGGGCATCACCGCCCGAAACCGGAACTCCACCTCCCGCCGACCCGCGGGAAAGAAGTCCCAGTGAAACCGGATTTCGTCGTCCATAATAAAGCGCAGAGGCGCGGATTCCTCCCAAAACCACGCATCCTCGATTTCCGCTTCCCCGTACCCCTGCTCTTCGCGCACTTCTTCGCGCTCGCGCTTAGGCGGCGGCGCGGAAGCGCTGGTAACAAACGCCGCGTCAACGATTTCCGCCCCTGACGGAACCGGCGCACGTAACGCCACGAACGTCCTGTCCCGCGAACTTGAAAGCACCACGCGCCGTACATAGGTCTTCCCCGCGACAAGACGGCCATCGGATACCGGCTGCCCCTCGGAGTCAAAGGTTTCCGCATACACCCCAAGCCCCTCGTCTCTGGGAGACGCAAGCTCCGCAGGAAGCCCGTAGCGCAGGCTGGCGGTATAATAGAGCGTACCCGTGCCTTCCCGCTCGATACGCAGAGGCACAGGCGAGTCCGTAGCCGCGTCAGCCAGAGGATCCTCGGAAAAGAGCAGGGTCTTTCCCATAGGCGCGCCGCCGTAACCGGTGAAACGGCGCTCCAGTACCGGCGCGTTCCCCAGAAAAACCTTCGCGGTAAGATCCGGCGCCGCCTGTCTTTCGGAGTCCGCCACGCGGCCAAAGGCAAGTACGGCCCAGAAAGAAGAGGCCGTGTTGTTCCATAAGCCCCGCCTCTGGCGCCCGATGAGCGCGGCGGCAAGCCGGCCCGTCATGTCGTCATCAGGATAAAGGGCGTGGAAGAGCATGAGGGAAAGGGCGTAGCGGTCGGATTCGTAGCCCCAAAACGCGCCGCGCTTTCCGCGGGCGTCCGCAAGATCAAGGGTACGGGCCCCGGGGCGGATAAAGCGCCGTATCTGGGAGGCCGCCCTCTCCGCGGCCTGGCGATCTCCGGTTTCCAGCGCCGCGAGCCCCCCGAAACCGAGAGCCGCGATGCTTAAGGTTTCGGGCTTCGAGAGAAACGCCGCGATTTCGTTTCTTTCGTTTCTTTCATCCCTTTCATCCCTTTCCGCCATACGCGGATACAGGGACCGGACCCAGAGGAAATACCCGTACAGAAAGGCGTCCTCCTCTATCCGGTCCGCGCTGTCGCCGAAGTAGGAGAAAATCCGCTTTATATTGACGGAAGAAGGTATCGCGTACCCTTTCTTTTGGGCAAGGTTTGCGATATGCGCCATCCGCAGCGTAACCAGCGCGCTGCCGTACTGACCCCCGGGCCAATAGGGGTAGGAGCCGTCAGGGAGCGCGTACCCGCCGAGTTTCTTCAGTTCCGTCTCGATAACCTTCTTAGGATCCTGTACCGGCGTGTCAAGGTCAAAGGCCGCAAGGTGATCGCCAAAGGCAAGGAGCGGGAGGAGCGCGGCGGTGCGCTGTTCGAGACACCCGTAGGGATAGGTAAGGAGGTAGTCGACCGCCTCTTTAAGCTGGGCGAGACGGGAGACCGAGAGGGTGAGACTGAGACTGCCGGTGCCTTCCGGCACGAAAGACGGGATGACAAGCCCCTCTTCTATGAAAGGACTGCCAAGGCTGCCTATGGCGGACACCGTTTCGTAGACCACTGGCCTGTCAACCGTAACGGTTCGTACAATACGCTCGTTTACCTTGGGGGAACGGAGGGTAAAGACAAGACGGGAATCCCCGGCGCCCAGGGCCGCGATTCTGAAACGGACTTCCGCGGTGCCGTTTGCGGGTATACGGGCGCTGCGGGCGTCCGCGCCGTCAACCGCCAGCACCGTGTCCCATCGGCTTTCCCCGTCCTCGGCGGAAAGGGAAACCCGCGCCTCTACCGGTTCGCTTTCCAGATTGGTGAGCATGAGAGAGACGGTTCCCGTATCCCGCCAGCGGAGTTTCCGCGGCGCGGCAATGACGGCGACAAGCGGGGCGCTTACTTTGAGGTCCATCTCCTTCACGCCGAACGCCTCGACCCCGACGGCCACCGCGGTACACCGGTAGGTGGTAAGGGAGTCGGGGAGGGAGAAGTTTACCGTAACGGTTCCGTCGCTTCCGGTTACAAGGTACGGCTCAAATACCGCGGTGGGACGGAAGTCCTTGCGCTCCTCCAGTTTTGACTGTCCCTTTCCGTCGGCGTCGTCATCCCCGCCCTGCAAATCGGAGAGCGCGTATGGTACCGGATCCACCAGGAGGGACCGGCTGTCCCCGCCCTCAACCCCCAGGGGAAAATGCTCCGGGTTATAAAAATACGCCAGCGGGTCCGGCACATGGTAGTTGATAAGGTCAAGCACCCCCCGGTCAACCGCCATAAAACTTACCTCCGCGCCGGACACGGGCTTCCCCTCCCGCGTAACTTTAAGCGTTACCGCCGCCCGCTCCGCCGGCGCGTACACCTCTTTGCTACTTTCAATCGTTATCTGATAGTGCCGGCTCTCGTTATCCACATAGAGCGGCGCGATGCCGAAAAGACCCTTGGGCTTGTCCAGATCCGGGGTATAATAGGTATTCTCAGGCGGGCCGGAGCGGGTGGTATAACTTGAGAGCGCCGCGTACATAACCGGCACGAAAGACTCCTCGATAGGGACGTCAACGGTTCTGGCTGACCCGTCCAGCTCGATAATCCTTTCCGACACGATGCCCTCCCGCTCCAGCGTAAGGAGGTATTTCCCCTTGGGGAGCGGGGAACGGGCGAGAAGCCGCGCCGTCTCGCCCGGGGCGTAGCGGCTCTTGTCCGGCGTAAGGGTGATGCTGTCAACGTCGTCGCTGCCCCAGAACACCCAGCCCCCGCCGGTAACATAAAAATGTACGTGGGTTACGGCGGGACGGTTTTTCCGGTCCCTGGCGCTTATCCGCGCTTCCCACTGGCCGCTCTCCTTCGGGGTAAAACGCACGGCCCCGTGTCCCGCTTTGGCGCCTGCCTGCACCGTCTTTTCCTCCGAAAGCTCCTCGACCTTCTGCCAGATAAGATGCACCCGCCCGCCGACTCCCGCCTGGCGCGCCTGTTTCCAGCTATGCCTTATAAACTGGACCGTAACGTCAACCTGCGGCTCCGGCTGAAATTCTTTTCCCTCAGGGGTAACGAGCGCCCAGCTTAGGGTTCCCGCCTCGTGCTGTTTCAAGAAATACGCGGAATCTTCCGTGCGTTTTGCCGCGTCGTCGGCTTTAAGGGCGCCCGGGTCAAGACGCGCCGCAATATAAAACGAGGCCGGATGCGCCACCACCGCGGCGGTTGCCGCAACCTCCTGGCGAGCCGCGTCCTGCGCCGAAGCTTCCAGGCGGTACCGGTAGGGCGCCCCCCGGACGCCGTCAGCGCCGGTTTCCTGGGAGATTACCGCGTCCCCGCCGGGGCCGAGGGTTCCCTCGCCCCGCGCCACATAGGATCTGCCGTCCCGCGCCGCCGGGCCGAACCGCCAGTGCTTCCAGCGCCCGCCGGGGTGGAAAAACGCCGGCTCCCTGGTCCAGTACCACGAATAGGACGCGCCGGAGAGCGCCCCTCCCGCAAGATAGGAGGCGGTAAAAGTCGCGGACGCTTTGTCCCCGCTATACACCGGTACGTCCGGCACTTTGAGGGACGCCTCGAACCGGAGGCGCTCGAAGTTCGCCACGGTAAACGTTTCGGACCGGAGGGTTTCTCCTTTTTTCCTCGCGTAGTAGATGCGGTACTGCCCGGGGTCAAGGGACCGGGGCAGGGTGAAAGAGCCGTAACAGCCGCCGGTTTCGGTGGTCCTGCCGGAAAGCGCCGCGATGACCTCCGCCGTAAACTCGCCTTGCGCCTCTATCGTGTAAGGCCCCGTATAGGGCTTGTAGGCCCCCTGTTTCAGATTGCGGTCAATGCCCCGAAACGTAACGGTTTCTCCGGGGCGGTACAGCCCCCTGTCGGTAAACAGAAAGACCACGGGCCGCTCTTTCTCGGCCACGAAAGGGCTTACCGTGTTTTCAACGGAGAAGCGCCAGATATTATGGCTTGCGTTCGGGATGAACTCCGCCTCGTCCCCGCCCGCGGCGGCGCCTCCACCCTCCCGCACCCGTATCCTGAACCCTTTGGCCTCGTCGGAGTAGACGGTAGGCGGGGTAAAGCCCGACGCGAACTCCCCCTCC
>JAITHR010000259.1 GCA_031279895.1 Spirochaetaceae bacterium | reverse complement strand
CGGCAATGGACGAGGCGTCGAAAAATGCGGAAAAGATGCTTGAGGAGATGCAGATGCGTTATAACCGCGTGCGTCAGGCCGGCATTACGCAGGAGGTTACGGAGATTGTTTCCGGCTCCTCCGCCGGCGGCGACAGCACCGCCGGCGGCGGCACATAAGCTTCATGTACAGCGGCTCAGAGCAAGCGACGTCTGCTTTGCCGCGGTATTTTTTTTAAACGGCGGCCAGTGGTACGCGGCGGGCCGACGTTCGGAGCGCGGCGCCGGACGCCGCTACCGGGGGGTGCGGGGGACCCGGTTCCCCCGCGTCTCTTAAAAGCGCCGGCAAAGAACCCCGCGGCCCCCGCATCCGGCGGTTCCCTATACGCGCTCACATCCGGCGCACTCCGTTCCGGCACAAAACCGCATAAAGACAACCTATTCCCGCATAAAAACACTTTATTCTTGACCAGGAACACTCCATTCTTAACCAGGAATACTTTATTCTTGACCAAGAATACTTCATTCGGCCTCCCGAATACTTCATTCGGCCTCCCGAATACTCCATTCGGGCTCCCGAATGAGTCGTTCGGCCTCCCGAATGAGTCGTTCGGCCTCCCGAATACTTCATTCGGCCTCCCGAATGAGTCATTCGGCCTCCCGAATACTTCATTCGGCCTCCCGAATACTCCATTCGGGCTCCCGAATACTCTGGACGGACGTCCCGCCGAAGCGGGGAGATGTACGCCCGAAACAGGAGGATTTCCGTTTGTCGCGGCCACGTCTGTTTCCGAGGCAAATCTGAATCATTCCAGAGTGAAACTGAATCATTCCAAGGTGAAACTGAATCATATCAGAGTAAAACTGAATCTTTCCAGGGCGGAAGTGAATCATATCGGGGCAGGGACGGTTGTGCGCGGTTCGGGGAGAGTGCGCTCCTAAGCTGTCTGCGACTGGTTTGCCGCGGTATCGGGAAGCTTATGAAACAGCCGGAGGCTGGCCGGAGGCTGCGCGGAGCGTAGCCGCGCCTAAGCAGCAGCCAGCCCGCTCACCGGACACGGTGTTGCACCATTCGGAAACAACAGGCGGCCATGTTTAAAACCGTCGGAGACGGGTCGGCCATGCCGGAACAGCCGGAGGCTGTTGCGGAAGAGGGGCGGGAATGGTACACTACCAGCCATGTTTGATTCATTAACACAAAAGATCTCCGACGTATTTCGGGTCTTGTCCGGCAAGGCCGCCATTACCGAAAAAAATATCGACGACGCGGTAGAAACGATAAAAATAGCGCTCCTTGAAGCCGACGTGAACCTGCGGGTGGTCCGCCGTTTCATAAACGGGACCGTGGAAGAGGCAAAAGGGGAAAAAGTGCTTCGGTCCGTTGACCCGGGGCAGCAGTTCATTAAAATAGTTTATGATAAATTAGTGGCCTTTCTGGGGGACACGCGGCAGGATCTCCGTTTGAAAGGGCCGGATACCCTGTCGGTCATTCTGATGCTTGGCCTGCAAGGGGCCGGCAAAACCACCAGTTCCGCAAAACTCGCCCTCAGACTCAAAAAAGAAGGCCGGAAGCCCCTGCTCGTGGCCTGCGATCTCGTGCGCCCCGCGGCAATGGAACAGCTTGCGGCGCTGGGAAAGCAGGTCGGTATTCCGGTGTACAAAGAAGACGGCCAGACCAACAGCGTCGCGGTGTATAAGAACAGCCTTGCGTGGGCGCGGTCCAACATGATTGATACCATGATTATTGATACCACAGGCCGGCTCCAGATAGATGAAAAGATGATGGACGAGCTTGCGCGGCTCAAAGCCGCGTCCGCGCCGGACGAGCTGCTTCTGGTGGCGGACGCCATGACCGGCCAGAGCGCCGCGGAGATTGCCAAGACGTTTAACGAAAAGATAGGGCTTACCGGCGTGGTGTTGACCAAGTTCGACTCCGACACAAGAGGCGGTGCGGCGCTGTCCCTCAAAACCGTTACCGGTACGCCCCTCAAGTTCGTGGGAACCGGAGAGAAACCGGAAGATTTCGAGCCGTTCCACCCCGACCGTGCGGCGAACAGGATTTTGGGCATGGGCGACGTGGTCAGTCTGGTGGAAAAAGCCCAGGCGGTCATAGATCAGAAAGAAGCGGAAGTGCTGGCGCGCAAAATTGAGAAAGACGCTTTTACCCTTGAGGACTGGCTCGGGCAAATCCGCTCTATCAAGAAGATGGGTTCTCTCCAAGCGATGCTGGAGATGATTCCGGGCATGGCGGGACAGGTGAGCGAAGAGGATCTCAACAAAGAGGACCTCAAGACGCAGGAGGCGATTCTCTGCTCCATGACCCGCAAGGAACGATCGAACCACCTTATTATCGGGCCTTCCCGCCGCGCCCGCATAGCCCGCGGTTCCGGGACTTCGGTAGCTGAGGTGGCGCGTCTTATCAAGCGGTTTGAGAAAATGCGCGTTATGATGAAGAAAATGACCAAGATGAACAAGGGGGGCGCCGGCGTGCCGCCGGTGCAGGGGCATTCCGGTCGGCGCTTCAGGTAACGCGGGAGGCGGCTTTCAGGGCATTTCCACGATTTTTTCCACAAAGGGAGCGCGTAGTTGGAGTCTGGCTTTCGCGCTCCATTCGCCGCCGGCGGGGTGGGCGCCTAAGAACTCCCAGAGCTGCCTCGCGGCGGCCTGTTTGGTATTGCCGTCGCTATAGAGCGCGGCGGCAAAATAATAGAGGGTTTTATAATACTCCGCTTCTTCGATGTAGGCTGCCAGCGCGGGTTTTCGTACCGCTTCCCGCATAAGGTCTTCAAGGTTGGTGAAGGTAAAATCAAACCGGCTGCGGATTACTTCCTGAATGAGTATGGTGTTTTGGATTAAGAAAGAGAACATGAGGTGCTCCACGGCTTGTTTGTGGCGTCCCGAAGCGTAATAATACAAGCCCAGAAGCCGGTGCGCCCGCTCAACCACGATATTGTTATACCGGTAGATGGTGATGAAGCGCCGCAGGCCGTTATCCCTGTTTTCCAAGATGGTGGTCATGGCGTGTTTGGTAACGATACCGGATCCGCCGAACCAAAGGGAGTCGTGCTTGAGTATCTCCAAAGCCCATTTTTCCATTTCCGTATAATCCTGTTTGGTTTTAAGAACATCGACCATGCGGTATAAAATCTCAATATCGAAACCGGGGTTTTCAAGGAACGCCCGCTGATCATGGGCTTTCTGATACTGCCCCAAAGCCACACCCAGCTCTCCTTCCATGCGGAAGGTTTCCCCTATCCAGTATTCCGCTTCGGGAAAATCTTTTAACCGTCCGATTTCCTCCAGCGCCCGATACGCCGACCCTTCAAGATTGGCCTTGGGATACCGGTAATACAGTTCCGCAAGGGCAGCCTCAGCGTTTACCTGATACCGCTCTTTAATGTATTCTTCTATCCGTTCAAGAGAATCTCCCATGTACCGTACCTCTGGAATAGACAAGAGGTCGATTATATCCTGTTCCATTCGGGTATACATGGTTCTCCGATCCCGCCTGGCCTGCTCAAAAGCCATAAGCGCTTTTCCGTAGTCGCCGTTTCTGAAATAGAATTTGCCTTGTTCAAGACTATACCAATAAGGCCGCGCTCCCTGCCTTTGGCACCACGCCGGAGAGGACACGAGCGAAATGACAAAAACCGCTAAAAACATACTCTTTTTCATGGTTACAGTTTCTCCAATGCGTCTTTGAAAGCGGCATCCGCTTCTACAGTATCAATAGTTTTAATTATCTTTCCGTGGCGGAACAAGAGAACCTTCGTTCCCACGCCGGTTATCCCCAAGTCCGCGTGCCGCGCTTCCTCAGGGCCGTTTACCGCGCATCCCATAATCGCTATGGTAACATTTTTCCGCATTTGATATAAGAGAGGCTGCCACTTTTGGATAAAGGCGTGGGTATCGAAGCTGTTTCTGCCGCATCGGGGGCAGGAGATGACGGCCACGCCTTCGTGTTTTTCTCCTTTGTTTTCCGCCACGGCCCGCAGTATTTCTCGTCCGGCAATAACCTCGTTTTCCATAGTGTCCGACAAAGATACCCGAATAGTATCTCCAATCCCCGCAGAAAGAAGGGTGTGCAGGGCAAACGTATTCCGTACCACGCCGGCTATGAGAGGGCCCGCTTCGGTTACGCCGATATGCAGGGGGACATCGGTTCGATCCGCCACCATTCGGTTTACTTTTATGGTATCGGCAATGGACGAAGTTTTTATTGAGAGGATTACTTGGAGAAATCCCGCCGCCTGAAAGAGCGCGAGCGCCTGTTCCGCCGCGACAACCAGTGCTTCCAACGGGTCAAGGTCGCCGGTTTTGATAGAACGGCGTAAATCCATAGGGAGACTTCCGCCATTTACGCCAATCCGTAGAGGCCGGCCTTTGGAAGCGGCTTTAGAAAGTATCTGTTCGATATGTTGTTTTTTGATGTTTCCCGGATTGACGCGAATCTTTGCTATGGGGAAATCAAGACAGCGAAGCGCGATTTTGTAATCAAAATGAATATCCGCTACTAAAGGCAGGGAAACCTGGGATGCGAGATTTCCCATAATTTCGGCGGTCTTTATGTCAGGCACGGCGAACCGAAGCAGTCCGCATCCCATATCTTTAAGCCTATTGATACGGGAAACGGTCTCTTTTCCCGGTATGCCTTCAATATCCGTAAAACTAAGGCGGTCTTTCCACATGGTTTGAATTACCACCGGAAGACCGCCGCCAAGACGAATAACTTCGATATGATCAAAGCCACCTATGGTTATGGCATTTGAATGTCTGTTCACACTACCGAAATTACCGGAATCTCCCTTACGGGAGGTTCCGGTTAATTATTAGGCGTTGGCAACGCCCATGAAGAAGACCATCGCAAAAAGGGCGACGGTTTCGATAAGACCAACTACCAGAATGTAGTTACCGAAACCCTGACCGGTTTCTCCCAAAGCGTCCGCACCGTAGGCGGCGCATTTTCCCTGAAACAGAGCGGAAGCACCCATAGCAAGTCCTGCAAAAACGCCAACTCCCAGTTTTCCCCATTCACCGAGACCGCCACTTGTTTGTAGAATACCCATCAAGATAAATCCATAAATCGTCTGGGTAAGAGGCGCGCCCGCAAAAGCCACTAAGATAAAAGGCGCGGGCTTATTTTGCACAAAGCACTTTTTCCATGCTCCGATGGCGGCCATGCCGGCAGTACCAGCACCTAAAGCGGACCCAAGAGCGGCAAGACCGAGGCAAGCGGCGACCCCAATAAATCCAAATCCAATATTCATATACGTCTCCTTTTGGACCTTAAAAATACCGCGCTTTATCAAAGGTTATCAATATTTAACCTTGTTTTTTTGATTTAAGCGCAAAGGGTGAATATGCATAACCGGACCATTCCATCCCAAGATGTCCGGCATATTCCAGTAAGTTAAGACGCACTCCGTGGACCACCACCGAGAGAGCGTTCA
>JAITHR010000251.1 GCA_031279895.1 Spirochaetaceae bacterium | reverse complement strand
AAGAAGCGCAACACCACGGCCCCTGCAACGACCGCGATGGACAGCAGGCGGGACGGGCCCTCCGGCGGCTGGGAATAGGCCGCGCACAACGCCGCGCCGCTTACTACGCACAACAACGCACGGCTCTCGAACAGCCGGAGGCTGCGCGAAGCGTAGCCGCGCCTGGGCAGCACTGACTCGCTCACCGGACACGGTGTTGCACCATTCGGAAACAACAGGCGGCCATGCTGAAGCCGTCGGAGACGGGCCGCGCCTGGGCTGTGTAAGCCCGCTAACTGGACACGGTGTTGCACCGCTTGGAAACAACAGGCGGCCATGCTGAAGCCGTCGGAGACGGCGCGAAGCGTAGCCGCGCCACAACAGCAACCAGTGAAGTAACCGGACACGGTGTTGCACCATTAAGAAACAACAGGCGGCCCTGTTTAAAACCGTCGGAGACGGGCCGCGCCTGGGCTGTGTAAGCCCGCTAACTGGACACGGTGTTGCACCATTAAGAGGCAACAGGCGGCCATGTTTGAAACAGCCGGAGGCTGCGGCGGCTGGGGATCCCTTCACATGACGGCTTTGGTAGTATACAATAGAAAATATGACTTCCAGAATAGTCGGGCGGCGCGGAGAAAGACGGCGCCGCGTGTTCTGTATGCAAAAAGCGCGCCGGTCAGGGCGGTGCTACACCTTAATTTTCGGAACCTGCTATGCCATTGTTACCTTTTTCAAATCATTCTGTGGAAATCAATCAAGCAAAACTGGCGGTTCTCATTGACGCGGATAATACCCAGCCCGCCATTATCGAAGGGCTCCTTAGCGAAGTGGCGAAATACGGAATCGCCAGCGTCAAAAGAATATACGGGGACTGGACCAATACCAACCTCCGGTCGTGGAAAGACCGGCTTTTGGAGTACGCCATCCAGCCTATCCAGCAGTTCTCCTATACGAGCGGCAAAAACGCCACGGACTCCGCTATGATCATTGACGCGATGGACCTGCTCTACAGCGAAAAGCTCGACGGCTTTTGCATCGTCTCAAGCGACTCCGACTTCACCCGCCTCGCGGCGCGTCTTCGGGAGAGCGGCCTTACGGTCTACGGATTCGGGGAAAAGAAAACCCCCCGCGCCTTTGTCTCGGTGTGCGACAAGTTCATCTATACCGAAATCCTCAAGGACGACCCCCAGGAAGACAGCGAGGAAGACGGGACAAAGCCGGTGTCCAAAGTCCGGCGGGACTTCAAAAACGACCCCCGGCTCATCAAGCTCCTACGGGACACGGTGGAGGACGTGGCGGACGAATCGGGGTGGGCCTATCTGGGCGGTATCGGGCAGAAAATCACCAACCGGTCAAGCGAATTCGACCCCCGCAATTACGGCTTTAAGAAGTTAGGGGACCTCTTCCGGGCCATGCCCCAGTTTGAAACCGAAGAGCGCCCCCAGGAAAACGGCACCGGACGGCTGGTCTATATCAAGTGGAAAAAATGGAAAGGCATCCTCTAGCCGGCCCCGTACTATGGGGGTTATTAGCTTCGTAGGAGCGATAGGCTTGTTTCAAATGGAAAATTAAAGTATATATAAAAGTGGAGGAGCGCCATGTCAAATTTTTCCACACGACAGGTCTATATTGATTACAACGCCACCACGCCGCTTAACGCGGAGGTCAAGGCGGCGATGATAGCGGACTTTGAAGTCTTCGGGAACGCGTCGAGTATGCACGGTTCGGGAAGGGCCGCCCACGCCCGAGTTGAGGAAGCCCGCCGGTCGGTCGGTACGCTGCTCGGCGCGTCCCAGGGGGAGGTTGTCTTCACCTCCGGCGGGTCGGAGGCGAACAATATGGTTTTCCAAACTATGCGGCGCCTTGGGTTAGAAAAAAAAGGAGGCAGAACCGAGATTATCACCACGGAGATCGAGCATCCCTGCGTGCTTAACTCCGCCAAATACCTTGAGAAACTGGGGTTCACGGTTCTGTTCCTTCCGGTGGACGAATACGGCGCCGTCAAACCGGACGCGCTCAGGGCGGCCGTCAGCGAGCGCACGCTTTTCGTGTCGGTGATGATGGCCAACAACGAAACCGGAACCGTAGCGGATATAGGGGAGATAAGCCGCCTTGCAAAAGAGGCGGGCGCTTTCATGCACACCGACGCGGTGCAGGCTGTGGGAAAGATACCGGTGGACGTTACGGCCCTGGGGGTGGATTATCTTACCGTGTCGGCGCACAAGATTTACGGGCCCAAGGGCGTGGGCGCGCTCTATGTAAAAAAAGGATCCCCCCTCTACCCCCTTATCCAGGGCGGCCATCAGGAAGACGGGATGCGCGCCGGCACCTACAATAACATCGGTATCCTGGGGTTCGGCAAAGCGGCTGACCTGGCGCTCAGGGAAATCGAACGGTACGGGACCGAAATCGCGGGCCTCCGCGCACGCCTTCGGGACGGGCTTCTGGAGCGGGTTCCCCGCATCAAGATAAACGGCCACCCGGATAACACGCTTCCCAACACGCTTAACGTATCGTTTCCCGGTGCCGAGGGGGAGGCGATCCTCCTTTCCCTTGACATCATGGGCATCGAGGTTTCCACCGGTTCCGCCTGCGCATCGGGCAGCCTTGAGCCTTCCCATGTGCTTATGGCTATGGGTCTTGATCCGGAGCTTGCCCACGGCTCGATCCGGTTCAGTCTTGGCTGGGGGATAAGCGCGGATGACATTGACTATGTGCTTGAGACCCTGCCGCCGGTCATTGCGCGGCTGCGGGCCATGTCAACCGTTTCCGCCCTTTTACCCTAACCGCCCGCCTCCGGCGGTTCCACAGCCTCCGGCGGTTCCACAGCCTCCGGCGGTTCCATAAGCGTCCTGATACCGCGGCAAAGCAGACGTTGTGTTTAGAGGCGGCGGTAAGCGGACCGACCGGCTTAGAGGCGGGGGAAAAGGTAAAAAAAGTAAAAAAAAGAAAGAAGGAGAGGATTATGCCTGATTGGTTATATTCAGACACCGTTAAGGAACATTTCACCAATCCTCGGAATGTCCTTATGAATGAGGAATCGAGTTTTCCCGCCAACGCCAGGGGGCAGACGGGAAATATCAAATGCGGCGATCAGATGGTGATGCTTCTTGACATAGAGAACGACGTCATAACTGACGTGCGCTGGAAAACCTACGGGTGCGCCAGCGCGATCGCGTCTACCAGTATGCTTTCCGAAATCATCAAGGGTATGCACATTAAGGACGCCTATACTATCAAGCCGGAAGATCTGGTGGCGAAACTGGGGGGACTTCCTGAATACAAGATTCACTGTTCCGTGCTGGGGGACAAGGCGCTCCGGGCCGCCATAGACGACTACCTTGCCAAGACCGGCAGGCCCGGGCTTTTCAAGGAGGCGGCCACGGAGATCTGCCACTGCCTCGGCATCACTGATAAGGATGTGGAACGCGCCTTTCAAAACGGGGCGCGGGACTGGGAAGCGCTCCAGCAGGCGACCAAGATGGGGACGGTCTGCGGCAACTGTAAGGACAAAGCCCTGGAAACGCTCCACGGGCTTATCCACATATACGGCTCCTAAAACCTCCCTGTTTTTTTCTCATTTTTAAAAAACTTTCCGCCCGCGCCCCCCAGCCGCCTCCGGCGGTTCCACAGCCTCCGGCGGTTTCATAAGCGTCCTGATACCGCGGCAAAGCAGTCTTTGCCCGCTTAGAGGCGCGGGTCGGGCCGCCTCCGGCGGTTCCGTAAGCCGCCTCCGGCGGTTTCACAGCCTCCGGCTGTTTCATAAGCGTCCTGATACCGCGGCAAAGCAGACGTTGACTGCTTAGGGGCGCGGGTCCGGTAATTCATTACAAATCAACGACTTATTGGTAGGTACAGGCGGTTTTACCCGCTATCGGGATGCCCTTAAACATCAATGTTTTGCCTCAGAACATCAATGTTTTGCCTCAGAACATCAATGTTTTGCCTCAGAACATCAATGTTCTGTCGTAGAACATCAATGTTCTGTCGTAGAACATCAATGTTCTGTCGTAGAACTCCAGACGCCGGAGGCTGCGGAGGCCATGTTTGAAACAGCCGGAGGCTGGGCGGCCTTGCTAGAACAGCCGGAGGCTGGGCGGCCATGCTGAAGCCGGCGCCGCCGGTTGACAGGGGGGGAAAAATACATAATAAGTAAAAACGTACAGATAGAATAAATGTAAAAAAGAAAAAAGAAAAAGGAGCCTGCTATGGCG
>JAITHR010000210.1 GCA_031279895.1 Spirochaetaceae bacterium | reverse complement strand
CCCAGCGTACCAGAACCGCCGCGCAGAGGGTCTGCTGGATTTCAAGGGGGTGGAGGAGCGGGACGTAGCGCGGGAGCGGCGCCGGGAGGCCCGCGTAGAACAGGGTTGTGAGGAACCAGATCCCTAAGACCGCGCACAGGAACGCGGGCAGGACGGAAAAGAGGAGCTTCCTGTGGTATGGCGTGACCCGCGCCTTCACGCTGAGGGACAGCGCCGCGAGAAGCGCCTGTGCCGGCAGGCCGGCGGACAGGGCCCGCATGAAAACGGGAGCCGCTGCTTCATGCGGGCTTGGGGGCCAGGGGGTACGGAGAGGCGTGGGGTACGAGAGGGAAAACGCATGGAAAAAGAGTACCCACGTAAGGACCGCGACCGCCGTGAGGCACAGGGTACAGAGCGCCGCGGCGTGGGCCTTTTGGACGGAAGGGGGAATGTCCGTGTCGGTACGGAGCGCGTCCCGTCCGGCAAAAAGCACGGCGCCCTGGGACAGGAAAAACACGAGCCACGCCGCAATGTACGGGCCGCGGAAGTGTTCCGGCGCGGGCGCGAAGAGGAGGAGCGCCGCCCGGAGAAACGCGGGAATAACCCCGATAACAAGCGCGGGACACCGGAGGCCGCGGGCCGCGGCGTAAGACCCGAGGCTTGTAAGGGAGCATACGAGCAGCATCCCCGCCGCGTACCCAGCCGGACCCGCGCTCTGGCCGACCGCGTAGGACCAGGCGCCGAACCACCAGAGAAACGCCCAGAGCGCGGCAAGAAAGGGCGCGGCGTTTTTGAGTGATGTAAGCGGCTTGAGCGGGAAGCCCGAGTCGCGATAGCGCATAGAGAGCATAACCAGCGCGGAGAGTCCGATGACAAGCGGGCCGGAAAAGCGGGGGTTTCCTAGGGAAGCCGCGGCTTCGGCGTTCGTAACGAAACTCACGGCAAAGGCCGCGGCGCCGGAGACGTGGATGACCGCGGCGCCGACGCGCAGGCACCGGCGCTTTTCCCGCAGGCCCATGACCAGAGCCGCCACCGCGCTCGCGGCCCAGACCGCGCCGGTTATCTCCGGCGAGAACGCAAGCGGCACCGCGGCGAGCGCGAAAACCGCGGCAAGCGCGGTATACGCCGCCTGTGCCGGATGCGGCGCCCCGTGTTCCCCGCGCTTTCGGAGCGCCAGGGAAAGGCCAAGGTAGAGCAGCGCGAAAAACGCGGAGGCCCCGGGGAGCCCGTGGGGGAACGGAGAAACCAGGCGCCACTGTATCACGCTTGAAACGAGCGGCGTACCCAGGAGGAGGAGCGCGTCAACAGGGGTAAGCCCGCGCCCTTTCGTATACCGTATCCCCAACAGGGTAAATATCCCCATAAAACAGAGGAGAAACGGTTCGGCTATCCAAAATACCGGCGTACCGTACCGGCGGGCGTAGCCGGTCATAACCCAAAAGAGCGCGGATCCGAAGGTGCAGGCAAAGGCCGTGAGCGTAAGGGGCCGCCACGTCCGGCGCCGGCTTATGGCGAGTACGCCGGCGTCAAGGGCCAGATAGAAAGAGAAGTAGGCGAATTGGAAAAGCCCGCCTCCGGTGTGTTTGAGGAGCGCCGGCGCCGCGAATCCGCCCGCGAAGCCCACGAGCGCCAGTATCTGGGAGTCCTGGAGGAGCGCGAGGGTAATCGTGAGAAGCACGAAGAGCGCCGCCAGCGCAAGGCCCGGCGCCGGCGGGAGATAGGGGGTGAGGGTATGGGCCGCGAACACCGCGAGGTACAGTATGCCCGCGCCGCCGCCTTGTAGCACCCGGAAGTAGCGGGGGTTGCGGTGCCGGAAACGCCAGCCCGCACCGGTCATGGCCGTACCGGTCAGGGCCGCGAGCGCGATACCCGTTTCCACGGTAAAAAACCCCCGCCGCGCCAGAAAGGTGATGAGCATGGCGAAGGCGGCGATAAGGAGCGCCACGCCGCCTATTGCCCAGAGGTTCCCGCCCGGAACCCGCAGGTACCAGGGCGGGTGTGCCGGCTGTTCTCTCTGTTCTATAAGTTCCGCAGGTTCCGGCAGGGGGTCCCGCGCTTCCGGCGTCCCCGCTTCCGGCGCCGGCGCGTGTACCGGCGGTTCGTCAGGCAGCGGCAGGGGTTCCTGTTTTTCGCGGGCCGCATCTTCGAGCGTTTTGACGCGGGAGGCAAGTTCCGCGAGTCGTTTCGCCTGGGCGCGGTTTTTTCTGACGAGCCAGACGAACAGGCCCAGGGCCACAAGGAATTGGCCTATCCCCTTAAAGACACCGAATTCGAGAGCCTCTTCAAAAACGTCCGTCAAGAAACGCGCCATACATACATCTCCGGCCTTTCAACGTACCATCAAACGCCCCTACACACAACCGCCTCCGGCGGCTTCAGCATTGTTGTTTCCGAATGGTGCAACACCCCGCCGGCGGCGGAGGCACAGCATGGCCGCCTGTTGCTTCCGAATGGTGCAACCGTCTCCGACGGCTTCAGCAGGGCCGCCTGTTGCTTCAAAGTGGTGCAACACCCTGTCCGTTTAGGGGGCTTGCACAGCCCAGGCGCGGCTACGCTTCGCGCCGTCTCCGACGGTTTCACAGGCCAGCCTGTTTCATAAGCGTCCCGATACCGCGGCAAAGCGGACTGCGACTGACTAGCTGCCTCCGCAGCCTCCGGCTGTTCCATAAGCGTCCTGCGAAGCGCGGCGAACCACGACCCGCCGCTTACTACGCACAACAACGCGCCTATTGCAAACCGCCCGCCGTTGCGCGAAGCGTAGCCGCGCCTGGGCTGTGCAAGCCCCCTAAACGGACAGGGTGTTGCACCACTCTGAAACAACAGGCGGCCATGCTGAAGCCGTCGGAGACGGTTGCACCATTCGGAAACAACAGGCGGCCCTGCTGAAGCCGTCGGAGACGGTTGCACCACTTTGAAACAACAGTGCTGTGCCACCCGCTGCCGGCGGGTTTACTTTGGGGCGGGGGGA
>JAITHR010000260.1 GCA_031279895.1 Spirochaetaceae bacterium | reverse complement strand
AAAAGGCGAGCGCGTTTTTTATACCCGCAGGAACGCGCTGTACATTGATACGATGCGGAATCTTATTGACGCTGTTCCCGCGCACTATCAAAAGTATTTTCTTGCGCCGTTACTTGCGGAAGCTTCTGTTCACGCAAACACGTCCGGCGTCTTTAAGGGGTTTCATAAGAATCGGAAAACAGGAATCGGGCAGTTCGGCGGCAGTAACCGCGACGCGCTTTCGCGGATAAAAGGGGATATTACACTGCCGTTTCCCCTTTTTAGCAATTTTAATTGCGCATATAGGATATATAACGGAGACTCGAACGTCATTGTAAAAGAAGCGCCGGAGGTTGACCTGGCGTATGTAGATCCGCCCTACAACCAGCATCCCTACGGTTCAAATTATTTTATGCTTAACGTGATACTTGAAAACAAGCTCCCTGAAAGAGTCAGTACGGTTTCTGGAATTCCAGACAACTGGAATCGTTCCGCCTATAATAAAAAACAAGGCGCTTATGCGGCTTTAGCCGATTTAGTTGCCGCCGTAAAAGCAAAATTTGTCCTTCTATCGTGTAATTCCGAAGGTTTTATTTCTCTTGACGAGATGAAAACCATGTTGAAAAAAATCGGGAACCTTCAGGTTTTGGAAACTTCCTACAATACTTTTCGCGGCTGCCGCAACCTTTCCGGTCTTGCCGAAGCGGGCGCCCGCGCTATTCATGTTACCGAATACCTTTATTTGCTGGAGAAATAAACGGCGTATTATAAAGATGAAGTACGAAACCGGCTGAATATTTTTCTTGACAATCTATCAAGACCCATTCATTATATAACAATTAACGATTGTACCACAAGGAGAGCGCTTCTATGAGCCACACAACTATCAAAAACGTTTCTATAGCCGGTCATGGCGGGACCGGCAAAACAAGCCTTTTTGAGCACCTCCTGTTTGCCGGAGGGGTTATCGCCAAAGCCGAAACCGTCGAATCCGGCAAGACCGTAAGCGATTCAAGCCCGGAAGAGATCGAACGGAAGATTTCCATCCGTGCGGCACTGGCGCATATCGAGCGGAACGGCGGTAAGATAAATGTTTTTGACACGCCCGGGTCTTCTGATTTCACCGGCGACGTGATTCTGACCTTCAGGGCCGCTGAATTCGTGCTGCTTACCCTGGACAGCCGGTCGGGAGTACAGATTGAAACGGTCAAGCTCTGGCGCGGCCTTGAGAGTCGGGGAAAGCCCCGCGGGGTATTCGTTACCAAAATGGACGACGAGCGGGCGGATTTCGCCAAAGCCATCGGGGATATAAAAGAAAAGTTCAAAGCGGATCCGGTACTCGTTACCCTGCCTATGGGTCAGGGCGCCTCGTATAAAGGGGTCATTGACGCGCTGCGGGAGAGAGCCTATTTCGCTCAGGCCGAGGGGCTTGAAAAAGAAGGCCCGGTTCCCGAAGAGTATCGGGAAAAAGTCGCCGCGGCCCGCGAAAAGATCATAGAAGCGGCAGCCGAGGGAGACGACGAGCTTATGGAGCGTTACCTGGACAAGGGAACCCTTGAGTCCGCGGACGTTATCGCCGGACTTACCAAAGCCCTCGCGGAAAACAAGGTCATTCCGGCTTTTGCCGGCGTGTCGCTCAGGAACTCCGGCCTTATCCCCCTGCTTGACTTCCTTTCCTTTATCGCGCCGGACCCGCGCACCGCCAAAGACGTGGCGCTGGACTCTTCGGACGCCCAGAAGCCCGTTCCCATTGATCCGAACAAGCCCCTGGCCGCGCTGGTTATCAAAACCGCCTACGACCAGTTTTCTGGAAAACTCTCGTGGCTTAAAATCATACAGGGAAAACTGACCGCCGACAGCGAAGCGTTCAATGTGGCGGAAAACAAGAAAGAGCGGATCGGCAAGCTCTATACCTGCCAGGGCAAGAAACTTGAAGAGGTGCGGGAGCTCGTCGCCGGGGACGTGGGAATTGTGGCCAAATCCGGGACACTCAAGACCAACGACACCCTGACCGCCGGGGACAATTCTTTCCGCTTCTTCCCCCTGCGCCTTCCCGAACCGGTTCATTCGGTAGCGGTGAACGCGGCGGCGAAAAAAGACGACGACAAACTGGGGGAACACCTCATCCGCGCCGCCGAAGAGGACAAAACCTTCCGGTATCTCTTTAACGCCGAGACCAAAGAGACGGTTATCTCCGGCATGGGGGAACTGCACGTTAATATCATCTTGGACAAGATAAAGCAAAGCCAGAAAATCGAGGTGGAAACCCGCATTCCCAGAGTGCCGTATCGGGAAACCATCACGAAAAAAGCCGCAGCCGAGTATACCCACAAAAAACAGACCGGCGGACACGGGCAGTACGGCAGGGTAGCGCTGGAAATCGCCCCCCTTGCCAGAGGCGAGCGGTACAAATTCGTCAACGCCATATTCGGCGGCGCGATTTCCAAGGGCTATATCCCCGGTGTTGAAAAGGGGATCCTTGAAGGAATGGCCGCCGGCACCATGGCCGGCTATCCCGTGGTGGACGTGGAAGTAAAAATCGTTGACGGCAAGGAACATCCGGTCGATTCCTCCGAACTGGCCTTCAAACTCGCGGCAAGAAACGCCTTCCGCGAGTCCATGCGCAACGCCGCGCCCGCGCTGCTTGAACCGATTATGAACCTCACCGTCTTTGTGGAGAGCAAATATCTGGGAGACGTGATGAGCGATCTCTCAGGCAAGCGGGGCAAAATCCTGGGGCAGGATTCGGTGGGCGGCATCGAGGAAATCCGCGCCCAGGTTCCCCAGGCGGAACTCCTCCGCTATTCCATAGACCTGCGCTCCATCACCAGCGGCACCGGCTCGTTTAGCGTGGACTTTGACCACTACTCCCCGATTTCCGGCAAGATCGCCGAAGAAGTTATCAAAGCGGCGCAGGCGTTTCGGGTGCAGGAAACCGAAGAGTAACCAAAATAGCCTGCTACGGGATAGTCCCGACGGAGCGGCCCGGAAAAGGGCGCTCTTTGCGCGTGCCGTACCCGCGTAACCGCGACGGCGCGAAGCGCAAACAAGGAGGTTGCCGTCCGGGGGTTTGCAAAAGGCCCCGGACGGCATTTTTTTGCCCAACCCCGCAGCCTCCGCCCGCCAGCGGCGGGTGGCACAAAATCTTCCCGCCCCGCGCCTTAAACAGTGACCGTCCGCTTACCACACCACAACTCCGCGCCTTTGGAATTCCGCACCTTTGCCTTGGAGGTGCGCACCTTTGCTCTGCGGGTGCAGGCCCGCACTTTTGCGGGAAGTATTTCCGTGACGGTCTTACGGAATTCCACGACGGAGATACGTGTCTCCAAAGCGGAGACGGTCGTGTTGTCGAAGCAGGGGGTTGTGTGCCTGAAGCGCGGCGGCGTGGTGCCGAAGCGGGGAATTGTGTGCCTGAAGCGGGGCGGCGTGTGCCTGAAGCGGGGAGTTGTGTGTCTGAAGCGGGGAGGCGTGGTGCCAAAGCGGGGAGTGGTGTGCCTGAAGCGGGGCGGCGTGTGCCTGAAGCGGGGAGTTGTGAGTCTGAAGCGGGGAGGCGTGGTGCCAAAGCGGGAAGGCAGGGCGCCGAAGCGGGGAGTTGTGAGTCTGAAGCGGGGAGGCGTGGTGCCAAAGCGGGAAGGCGTGGTGCCACAGCGGGAAGGCAGGGCGCCGAAGCGGGGCGGCGTGGTGCCGAAGCGAGGGGTTGTGGTGCGGCAAGCGGACGGTCGCTGTTTGAGCCGCGGGGCGCGCCGCCTCCGGCGGTTTCAAAAGCGTCCTGTGCAGTGCGGCAAAGGGGACATTGACTGCTGAGGGTCGGCGCATAGCGGGAGGCTGTTTAAAACCGTCGGAGACGGCGGAGGCTGGGCTGCGGCTTTAGAAAAGCGCGACAGGTGCCGATAAAGGTGCTATACAGAAAGGCGTGTGATTTCGGTGAGTTATCCCCCGGTACAACATATTCAGATCCTCTACCAACGCTTCAAGGAGTTCATCGCGCCGGAAACGGATCGGTATTATATGCTTAAATCCCTGCTTGAGGATCTGTGTCTCAACCCCCAGGTTATTACGATTTCCGGCAACCGCCACCTTTTTCTATCCGCTCAGGGCGACTTTCTCAATGAGATAAAAGCCCAGTGGACGCACACTTTCACCATATTGGTAGCCCACTATGACCGCGTGCCGAACAGTCCGGGGGCCAACGATAACGGCGCCGCGGTGTTTGAACTTATTGAAGCGGCGCTGAAACTGCGGAAGGAAAAGATACTCAGATGGTTTATCATTTTTACCGACAAAGAGGAGCTGGCGCACGGCGAGGGCATTCGGGACCAGGGTTCCTATACCTTGGCGCGGGGGCTGCAAGACGCGGGGCTTGGGAACAGCTGGTTTTATATTTTCGACGCCTGCGGGGTGGGGGATACGCTGGTCATCTCCACGATGGCGGACCACCTTATGAAACAGGAGGCGGGGCCGGGCATCACGCGCACCAGAATGCGGGTGCGCCAGCTTCGCGCCAAGGCGCTGGAGACCACGCGGCGCCTCCGCATGGAGCGGGTGCGCCTTATTCCCACGCCCTTTTCGGACGACGCGGGTTTTCTGCGGGCCGGCATCGCGGCGCAGACCATTACCATGCTCCCGTCGGAGGAGGCCGCGGCCTTCGGGGACCTTCTGCGGATAAACCCGTCTTTTGCGGGCGCGCTCGTCAACAAGGATGCCCGCGACCGGTGCGATACGCGCCTCATCCCCCTAACGTGGCGGCGCCTCAACGGGCCCGAAGACAACGACCTCCTTCTTACCCCGCAGCATTTTCCCCTGGTGGTGCGCTTCATCTACGCCCTCTGTAAAGGGTGGAACGCCGCTTTCTAGGCTTCAGCCCTTGTCCCGCTCCCGCATCTTCCGCAAAGCTTCGGCAAAGGGGCTGTACATGGTTCCGTCGTCTTCCGGCGCGCCCCTGTTCCGGGCTCCCGCGGTCCTCCGGTCAGGGGGCGGCGCGGGTTTCCGGCTTGCGGCGCCGGTACGCGCATCAGGCTCCTCTTTTTTCTCTTTTTCTTTTTCTTTCTCTATCCGGCTCTTCACAGCGCCCGCTTTTTTCCGCAGGTCCGGGGTTTTCTCCGACGCCGGCGTTTTCTCCGACGCGGACGCTTCAGGCGATTCCGGCGCCGGGGACGGGCGCTTTCGGGAAAGGGCGATGCGCCGGCGCTCCCGATCCAGGCCCGCCACGCGGAACTCAAGGAGGTCCCCCACTTTCACCAGCGCAAGCGGATCCTTCACGAAGCGCTCGCTCATCTCCGATATATGCACCAGCGCGGTTTCTTTTATGCCCACGTCAACAAAAGCGCCGAAGTCAACCACGTTCTTTATCTTGCCGGTTATCATCATCCCCTCATAGAGGTCTTCAAACGTAACGGTCTCTTTCTGCATAAGCGGCTTGGGGTAGTCTTCCCTGGGATCCCGATTGGGCCTGCGGAGTTCCTCAACAATGTCTTTTATGGTGGCGTCCCCGACGCGGTGGGTCTCTTTGAGAGAGAGCGCCTTCTCGCCGCTCAGGGTTCCGGCGGCGGCCTGGGGGGAAAGGAGGGGAAGGGAGGAAGTCGTGGCGGTGGAGAAAACGGTTTCCCGAATGGCCCGGGCAACGGCGTAATTTTCCGGGTGAACCCACGTATTATCAAGCGGCTCTTCGCTCTCCGGTATCTTGAGAAAGCCGGCGCACTGCTCAAAAGTCTTGGGCCCCATGCCCGGTATCTCGGTAAGTTCCGCCCTGCTCCCTATTTTCCCTTTTTCCTCCCGATACTTCACGATTTTCTTTGCCAGCGCGCTGTTTATGCCGGAGACGTACTTCAGAATCGAGACGCTTGCGGTATTAAGGTTGACCCCCACGTTGTTTACCACCGAAGAGACCACGCTGTCCAGGGTCTCCGAGAGCTTTTTCTGATTAACGTCGTGCTGGTATAAGCCGACGCCGATGGACTTCGGGTCGATTTTGACCAGTTCCGCAAGGGGGTCCTGGAGGCGGCGGCCTATGGAAATCGCGCCCCGAATGGTAAGGTCCAGGTCCGGGAACTCTTCGCGGGCCACGTCGCTTGCGGAATACACCGACGCGCCGTCTTCATCAACCACGGTGTACTGGAGGTCGAGGCCGTTCTCCGCGATGATACGGCTCACCGTCTCCTGCGCCTCTCTGGACCCGGTGCCGTTTCCCACCGCGACAAGCGTTATCCCATACTCTTTCACCTTCTCCAGTACGAGGCGCTTCGCCTCCTCGGTCCGGTGGTTATAGATAACGAAATGCGCGAGGTATTTTCCCGTGTCGTCCAGACACGCGCATTTGGATCCGGTACGCATCCCCGGATCGATACCCATGACGCGGGTGCCTTTAATAGGCCGCTGCATAAGCAGGTTTCTGAGGTTCTGGCTGAACACGGCGATGCCGTGGCCGTCGGCGGCCTCCTCCTGCTCCCCGCGAATCTCCCGAACCACCGCCGGGGAAAGGATCCGTTTAAGCCCGTCCTCAATGGCGGCGCCGTAGTAGTCGTTCGGGATGGCGTACCGCTCTTTGACACAAAGAAGCGCGGTCTTTTCATCCACGTCTATCGTGGTCCGGAGCGCCTTTTCCCGCTCCCCCCGGTTTATCGCCAGTATCCGGTGCGGCTTTATACGGGAGAGCTTCTCCGTGTAATCCCAATACATAAGGTAGGTGGAGGTCTTCTTCTCACTCTCGTCTCCGATACCTTTCACCGTGATTTTCCCGTCAATACGATAGAACGCTTTTACCAAACTCCGGTTCTCCGCGTCCACCGCGACCTGTTCCGCGATAATATCCATGGCCCCGTTAAGCGCGTCGTCCATCGAAACCACCGACAGTTCCGGGTGTTCCGCGTTTTCCGTTATGAAATCCACCGCCCTTATCCGTAACGCGGTGTTTTCAAGACGCGCCATGTCGACGGCCAAAGGCTCAAGCCCCTTTTCAAGGGCAACCATACCTCTTGTTTTTCTTTTTTTCTTATACGGGGCGTATATATCTTCCAGTTCCGTAAGGGTTGCCGCTTTGGTGATATTCTCATAGAGGGTTTCGGTCAGTTTTCCCTGGGCGAAAATCCCTTTTGTAATCTCAATGCGCCGAATTTCAAGGTTTCTGGCGCTTGCGAAGCGGTTTTCCACCGCTCTGATCCGCACCTCGTCAAGGCTGCCTGTGTGTTCTTTGCGGTAGCGGGCGATGAAGGGAACCGTGTTTCCGTCGGACAGGAGGCTGATAACCGTCGAAACCTGCCCTGTCGTAACGGCAAGGTCGCAGGCGATTTGTTTTATAAGGGCGGCCTCATCGACCTCCGCGTTTTCGATCCTTTCTATAAATCCCTGAGTACATTCCATAAGGGGGTATTCTACCAAGCCC
>JAITHR010000157.1 GCA_031279895.1 Spirochaetaceae bacterium | reverse complement strand
CGGAAAACGCGATATCGTTGCGTGAGTGGTGTACACTCGGGTGCTGGTACGATCTCCGCCGGCGTTTGAAGTCTACCCGCCGGCGTTTGAAGTCTACCCGCCGGCGTTTGGAGTCTACCCGCCGGCGTTTGAAGTCTACCCGCCGGCGATTGGAGTCTACCCGCCGGCGTTTGGAGTCTAAACGCCGGCGTTTGGAGTCTACCCGCCGGCGTTTGAAGTCCAGCCTCCGGCTGTTTCAGCACTGTTGGTTCTTAATGGTGCAACACCTTGTCCGTTGGGCGGGCTTGCACAGCCCAGGCGCGGCTACGCTTCGCGCCGTCTCCGCCGGTTTGAGAGCTGTACGTTGTTGCGCGTGGTAAGGGGCGGGTCGTTGTTCGGGCCGCTTCGCATGACGCTTATGAAACCGCTGGAGGCTGCGGAGGCTGTTACGCACAACAACGCACAAACCGTCGCAAACTGCGCGAAGCGTAGCCGCGCCTCAACAGCAAACAGTGAAGTAACCGGACAAGGTGTTGCACTACTTGGAAACAACAGTGCTGTGCCTCCGGCGCTGCCGGCGGATTGCATCGCGTCTCCTAAAACGTCATAATACCCTTAAAAACAACGCGCCGTGTTTTTCGTCATTATGCGCGTGTATTATGTTAAGGATTATACCATGTATTTTACCCAGACCTTTATTCCCACCCTGCGAGAAGTTCCGGCTGACGCGGTTACCGCCAGCCACAGGCTCATGTTTCGGGGCGGAATGATTCGGAAACTTGCCAACGGCTTGTTTGCCTACCTTCCGCTGGGCCTGCGGGCTTTCAGAAAGGTGGAGCGGATTGTTCGGGAAGAGATGGACGCCATAGGCGCCCTTGAGATAAAGCCCACGGTGGTGGTGCCGGGAGAACTATGGAAAGAATCGGGGAGGTGGGAGACTATGGGCGAGGCGATGCTTCGGACGAAAAACCGCACCGGTTCCGATTTTGTGGTGTCTCCCACAGCCGAGGAAGCCGTTACCGCGCTCGTGCGCGACGAGCTTGCAAGCTACCGCCAGCTGCCCCTCACGCTCTACCAGATTAACACCAAGTATCGGGACGAGATCCGCCCCCGCTACGGGGTCATGCGGGCGCGGGAGTTCGTGATGAAGGACGCCTATTCTTTTCACGCCGACGAGGCCGGCCTTGACGCGGCGTATACCGCTATGGGGCAGGCGTACCGGCGGATATTCAAGCGGTGCGGCCTTTCGGTTCTGGCGGTGAACGCGGACTCCGGCGCCATGGGCGGCAGCAGCTCCGAGGAATTCATGGTCGAGAGCGACATCGGGGACAACACGCTTATTCTCTGCGAGTCCTGCGGGTATGCGGCTAATGTGGAAAAGGCGGTGTGCGGGGATGATTTTGACCCGCCCCCTTCCCTTGCGGAGGCCGAAGCGCGGGCGGCTTCCGCGCCGGCTCTGGAAAAGGTTCCCACCCCGGGGGTGAAAAGCGTCGAAGATCTCTGCGCGTTTTTTAAGACCGACGGCGCGAAGTGCGTGAAGACCCTGATCTACAAGGGGATTAACGCGGAGAGCGGGATCCTCTCCGGCAGGGAGGTTTTTTTTGCCGTGGCCATACGGGGGGACACGGCGGTCAATGAGGCGAAACTTGCCGCGGCGATCGGGGCGTCAGAGGCGGTCCTCGCGGATGAGGCGGACGTGGCGCGTATTACCGGCGCGCCGGTCGGTTTCGCGGGACCCGTGGGGCTTACCGGTATTCCCCTTATCGCGGACCGTGCGGTTACGGCGGTTCACGACGGGATTACCGGCGCGCTGGCAGCGGATTTCCATTATGTCCACGCGGCTTACGGCAGGGATTTCGTCCCCTGTCTTATAGCCGACCTGCGGACCGTGAAGGCCGGAGACCGGTGCGCACGGTGCGGCGGGGCGCTTTACGAGAAGAAGGGCAACGAGCTGGGGCATATTTTTAAGCTTGGCGACAAGTACACCCGATCCATGAAGGCGCGGTATCTGGACGAGCGCGGCCAGAGCCAGATACCGCTTATGGGTACCTACGGCATCGGGCTTGACCGGACCCTCGCGTCGATAATCGAGGAACATCACGATGACGACGGGATTATCTGGCCCTTGGAGACGGCGCCGTATCAGATACTGCTTATTCCCGTTTCCTACACCGGAGCCGTGAAGGAGGCGGCGGATACGCTGGCTTCCGCCTTGGAGCGGGAGGGTCTTGAGGTTCTGGTGGACGATCGGGAGGAACGGCCCGGGGTTAAGTTTAAGGACGCCGACCTTTTGGGCATTCCCTATCGGGTAGTGGTGGGGGACCGGGCGCTCCGCCTTGACCCGCCGCAGGTCGAGGTGAAGCGGCGGGGCGAGAAGGAGTGCCTTATGGTTGAAATAAACCAGGCCCCCCGTTTCCTATCCAATCTTTTTACCTAAAGCAGCAGCCTCCGGCTGTTTCATAAGCTTCCCGCGCCGCGCCCGCCCGCTAGTCGGTCAGCAGACGGTCGTTGTTCGGGGCGTTTTGCATGACGCTTTTGGAACCGTCGGAGACGGCAGCAGGGCCGCCTGTTGCTTCAAAATGGTGCGACACCGTGTCCGCCGGGCAAATCAGTGCTGCTACGGCGCGGCTACGCTCCGCGCCGGCGGGTCGCGGCTTGGGAGCCGTGCGTTGTTGTGCGTAGCAGCCTCCGGCTGTTTCAGCGGCTTCTCGCATCGCGCACGACCATGCCTGCCCGTCTGTTTAGGGGCTTATCGTTGTTCGGGGCGCGGTCAAGACGCTTTTGAAACCGTCGGAGACGGCCCGGAACGATTCAGTTTTACTCTGATATGATTCAGTTTTATCCTGATATGATTCAGTTTTACTCTGATATGA
>JAITHR010000122.1 GCA_031279895.1 Spirochaetaceae bacterium | reverse complement strand
TTCCGTGACGGAAATGCGTATTTCCAGGACGGCAGGACGTGTTTCCGTGACGGAAATGCGTATTTCCAGGACGGCAGGACGTATTTCCGTGACGGAAGGACGTATTTCCAGGACGGCAGGACGTGTTTCCGTGACGGAAATGCGTATTTCCAGGACGGCAGGACGTGTTTCCGTGACGGAAATACGGATTTCTGTGACGGAAATACGTGTTTCCAGGACGGAAATACGGAATTCCGTGACGGAAATACGGATTTCTGTGACGGAAATACGGATTTCTGTGACGGAAATACGTGTTTCCAGGACGGAAATACGTGTTTCCAGGGCGGAAATACGTGTTTCCAGGACGGAAATACGGATTTCTGTGACGGAAATGCGTATTTCCAGGACGGCAGGACGTATTTCCGTGACGGAAATACGTATTTCTGTGACGGAAATACGTGTTTCCAAAGCGGGGAGACGTGTCTCTAACTCTCTATGAATAAAAGAGTTACCGTCTCTGACGGTTTCAAAAGCTTCCTGCGGAGCGCGGCAAAGCGGGCGGAGACCGCTTAGAGTCGCTATGCGGGAAGCCGTTTAACACCGTCGGAGACGGCGGCGGTTCCATAAGCTTCCTGATACCGCGGCAAAGCGGGCGGAGACCGCTTAGAGTCGCTATGCGGGTAGCCGTTTAAAACAGCCGGAGGCTGGGCGCCGGCGGTTTAGAGCAGCCGGAGGCTGTTGAGGTCGCTTATCTTTTGGGCGCCCTGTTCTCCGACAACCCCTACGAGGAGGAACCGGTCGGTAATCGGTTCGACCAGATATTCCTTGTTGAGGGTGAAATGCTTTATTTCTCCGGTGCTGCGGACGTGCATACGCGGGCCGTGGCAGAGCCAGAGGTCGTCGCCGATGCGGATGTGCCGGTCGTCGTGGAAAGAAATGGGGATGTCCGCCCGGATGAGGTCGTTTACCGCGTTTTCCACCTCGTCGAGCCCGGGCGGGAGCGCGGGTTTGCTCTGGAAACTGAAAATAAAGCCGTGCCGCACGTCGGCGTGCAGAAACGGCTCGGTGAGGCCGCGCTTGCGCATAACGTACTCGCAGAGGTCCTCGGCGCTGTGGGTCATCCGCCGGAGCGGGAGGGACGCGAACACGATGTCCGCAATGTCCGCGGGTTCGGGCCCGAAAAGCGTGGGGCGCGTGATAATCACTTCCTCGCCGATGCCGATAAGGAGGTGCGCGTTCCGTCCCAGGGAAGGGTAGAGAAGGTCGAAATGCTCCACCACCACCCGTTTCCCGCGGGAGACCGCGCCGCGCACCGCCTCGGCAAGCCGGTGCGTCTGGGTAAACGCCGCCTCGAAATGCACGTCGATATGATAGGTATGGGCGCTGTAAAAACCGGTATCCCCGTCGTCGTCTTCAAGGTCAAGGAGCGGCAGGGGCCGGACGTTTACCCCGTCGTCGTCGTTCACGAGTTCAAGCCCCGGAAACATCCCCTTAATCATCATGCTTTTGCCGGAGCCGGCGCGCCCCACAAGCCCTATAAGCTTGTCAAAGGGGCTCAGGTACTGCTGGGCTATCTGCATCCCCAGGTCAGCCATACGCTCGAAGCCCCTGGGGGCGAAGAATACGGTGTAAAGGTGGCTTTTCTGCATCCTGTCGGAATACGGCATTCGTACCTCCCGATGGGTACCGGCGCGGCGGGCTTCTGTGCGGAAGCCGCCATGCGGGGTCTAGAGGTCAAGAACCACGTCCAGGAAGGGGCCGTGCTGCTGGGCGCCGTATACGTCGGTTTCACCGGGGTCACCGGAACAGAGGGGGCGCTTGATGGTTACTTTTATGGCTTTTGCCGGATCAAAGGCAATGATGTTGATAATCCGGTCCGGCGTGATTTTGTAGAGCCCGCACACGAGCTTTTCGTTTATCAGTTTCGCGTCGCGGACCTTTTCGTACCAGTCAAAGCTGGAGAACATAAGGTCTATGGTAAGTTCGTAGGGTCCTGAATTTTTGCTTCTGATAATCTCGGTAATATCCACGAGTTTTGTTTTCATATCTGCGGTTCCTTCCTGTTAGAGGCTGATGATTTCCCTGGGGAAAAGCGCCGCCGGGTCCTCGGCGGCCAAGAGGTGATAGACGCTGAACACGTACACTTCCCCGGCGTGGAAGTCGCTGGGGGAATAGGGGAAGGCCAGGTTGCCCGCGGTGGAGCGGCGTCCCTCGTAGCCGTAGTGCAGCATGGTGGAGCGGGCGAACGAGGCTATGGTGTCCGCCTGTTTCTGGGTCCCGGCCACGGCCTCGATGATAATCCCGATTTCGTGCGCGCCCTCGGTGCTTGGGTGGGGTTCCAGACCGGCCATGACCCCGTCTTTGCCGTAGATGTTAAAGCGGAGCCGGTAGTTTTCCAGTTTGCCCCGGAAGTTGTCCGCCACCCGCTCCTCAACGCCTTTGACAACCGCGTCGATCCTGGCGATCATAATCGGGTCCCTGCAGCCCGCGATGGAAACGGTGCGGAACCCAATGGGCTTCGCGCCTTCAAGTTTCACCGTGTTGACCGTGCCGGGTACGAACGAGGTGCCGCTGACCCGCACGATGTTTTCGGTCTCCTGCTCGAAACGGCAGTTATGGAGGTCCAGGTGGCCTCCGGGTCCGGGGAGCAGGTAGGGGTTGGTCTTTTCATAGAGCGTGTGGGCCGCCACCGAAAGGGTGGTGCATTTGCGCGCCGGGTTAAGCGGTTCCACGCGGAAGTAATCCTCCCCGATGTAGCCGAACATACAATCCGAACCGCTTCCCGGGGTCGCGCAGATGGAGGCGCATTCGAGTATCTTGCCCAGGTGGAGGGACAGCGCCCTGTCGTAGCCCCGTTTGATAGGGAGCGCGGCGAAACAAACCGGATCATACGTCCGTCCCGCGAGGATAAGGTCAACCCCCTGGTCAAGGGCCGCGAGAAAGGGCTCAAGCCCCATCTGGGCCACGATGCGGGTGCTTGCCTCAATCTCGGAAGCGGTGAGGGGCGGCGCCGGATCGAGCGGGGTGATGTTCCCCCGCTTAAAGGATTCCAGCACGAAGCCCTTTTCAAGTTCCGCGTGGATAACCGCCATCTTAAAATGCAGGCCGTTCTCCGCGGCGATTTCCTCGATTATCTCCCGACACCATAAGAGGTGCGGTTCCCCGCCGGACCCGCCGGCGGTGCCGATAACGATGGGTATCTTAGCGGGTATTCCGGCTTTGAGCATAATCTCCAGATCCCGCTTCACCGCGCCGCGGTCGGTAAAGGAAACACCGGCGCCCAGGTAATAGGGTCCCGGGTCGGTTGATCCCGCGTCAACCGCGATAAGGTGGGGATTGCGGGCCATGCCCGCCTCAAACGAGGCCGCAGGGAACCCGTAGCCCAGAATCGCGGTGGTGGAAAGAATACGGAATTCTTCTTTTTGCTGGTGCGCGTGCGCCATATTTTACTCTCCTTACTGTCGTATTTTAAGCAGGCGTATAACCCGCTGCATTTCGTTATACACAATCATAAACCCCTCATCCACGCCCATACCCGGTTTGGCGAGTATCTGGTCGGGACGGGAGGCCATCGCAAGATGGACGCAGACCTGGGCGGACCGGTCGGTCTCGTTGCAGGTGCCGCCCTGATACGCGCCTATGCCCTTTTCCTTACAGTACCGCACCGCCTCCACGATATTGCCTATTCCTCCCAGGTCGGGCGTTTTTATCTGTACCATGTGTCCCGCACGGTTATCCGCGAAATACCGTATGTCCTCAAGGGTGTTGCACCATTCGTCCGCCACGATTTCCACCGGTATCTTCCGCCGGTCTACCGTTTCGGTAAGCGCGGCGAGGGCGGCCATCTGCTTTTCCCTGTCCTCCGTGTCCATAGGCCCTTCGATACGCAGTTTGAAGGGCATGGCCGCGTCGGACAGGGTTGCCAGGTAATCGGCCATGGCGTTGTAGTTGGTGTTGCCGAAGACCTGGCCGATGGTGCCGTATACGTCGAGGTGGAGCACCGGCGCGTAGGAGTCGCGGAGGCGCAGGCGCAGTATCCGCGCTCTCAGCCACGAGACATACTCGCGAAGGAGTTCCCCCCGCTCCCCCAGCTTGGTTTTGACATTATTGATAAGACCGTGGGGCAGGACAGCAGCCTCTTTTATAATCATCTTATCCACATTGTCATACCGCGTGTCCCCGCTCTGGGTAAAAATAGGAACCCCTTCGGCTTTGAGGGTAAGGCCGTATTCCTCGGCGATTACCTCGCACATGAGCCGGTGTTTCGCCTTGGCAACCGCGTCGAGCAGGGCCTGGGACACCCCGTAGCGGATAGCGGTATGGAGCCGTGCGCCGTCAATCGTACAATGTTCGAGTTCCTCCGCCAGTGTGCGGAAGCTCTCAATCTCAATGTCGCGCCCCACAAGCCGGGGAAACAGGTGCTTTTCGATAACCGGTATAAAGTCTTCGGCCAGAAACAGCGGGTCCCGTCCGCCGGCGCCCGAATACTGGACCGCGGCGCAGTCCCCGAAGGCGATCTGGCCGTCTTCGAGGACGAACATCACCGAAATCGATTCTCCGGCCTGACGAACCGCCTGAAACCCCGGGGTTACCGGAGAGCCGTCGTAGCTTGCGCCGTCCGCTTTGGCGCCCTGTTTGATGGCGCGCTGGTCGTCGAAAAAGAACCCCGTTCTTCCCGCCGCGCATACCGCGTTTGTAATTTTCATTTTTTTACTCCTTCGGGACGCGGCGTCCTAGGCCGGACGTCCCACAAGCCGTCCCTTGCTGATGGCGTACACGTCGTCAATAACCATCTGAAAGGAGGGATCCCGTTTTTCATACTTGGCGCGGGCCGCTATTTTCTGTTTGTGGAATTCCAAAAGCTCTCCGGTAAGAGGCAGCGCGCCGGGGTCAAAAAAGCGTATGGCCCCGTCATTGTCCCGCGCCGGAAGCACCTTGCCGGCGTTAAAGCGGCTCGGGGCGAACGGTACGTCCAGTACGCCGGCCTGAAACGCCCGCACCGCGCCTTTGGCAATATCCCCGTGGCCCAGCTCGAAAACCTTGTCCACGATACAGCGGGTCTCGGCGGAAATAATGACCTTCTCGTCCATGAGGGAATTGGTGTCCACCCCCTGGTCCCCAAGCATGGTAATAATCTGTTTGGTACACCGCAGCCCCTGGGCGTTGGCTTCCATAGTGGGAATGCCCATGGCCTCGTGGGGGGTTTTGACAATAACTTTGGTGGCCCCGGCAAGGGCCGCCACCGTGCTTCCCCAGGAGATGACCGCAAAGGCTTTGGCCTCGTCCTGGGGAAAGCCCCCCATCCACTGATGAAGCACCGTCGTAACCGTTACGTCCCCGTGTCCCCGCTTTTGCAGGTATTCGTCCGTCAGGTTCTGCAAGGTTTGCAGCGCGGCCACGTCTTGCAGGAGGTTGCCGCACTGACCGTACCCCACGGTGATGTTCCGCACCCCTTGTTCCGCCGCCAGGAGGCTTTCGATAATCCCTATCGCATGGGAGATGCACGGGGGAACCAGCGTACCGGTGAGCGGGCCGAAAGGTTCGCGGTTGATAGGTATGCCCGCCTCTTCATAGATGCCCGTAAGCCGGTCGACATACTGCCAGTCCAGAATGGTTTTCGCGAGGTCAACGTTTTTCGCGTAGGGGATATTATACGAAATCCCGCCGCCTTCGTAGCTGGTAAACCCGCCGGCATAGGAAATCTCCGTGAGGAGGCGGGCGTCCGGCGTACCGTGGCGCACCTGCACCGGAATATCGAGGGCGTCAATAATCTGGCGGCATCCGTCTACCCCGTGATTGACCGCCGGAAAGCCGTTCAGCATGGATTTATGGTTCTTAATCGATTCCTCGATCCCTTCCTCGGCTTTCTGAAACCGGTTCTGGCGGGTATAACTGTCAATGGTGGTGGGAAGCAGGTCCGCCTGGCCCTCGTCCTGGAGATAGGTGAGGAGCTTGATATGCTCGCTTATCAGGGCTACTCCGGCGCGGGGCTGTACGAGGGTCGCGCCGGAACTCTTCGCCTTGAGCAGACGGGCGGAAAATATCTTTTTCTCCGGGAGGCTCCGGTGGTAGGCGAAACTCTCTTCAAGGTTCACGTCCTTGCCGGTGGGCCACTGGGAGAGCACCTCCCGCCGGACCGTATAAAAATCGTCGTCAGGTATACGTCTGTTTTCAAGTTCCATGTCTTTGAATCTCCTTTTTCATAATGCTAAGCGCGGCTTCGGGACGGGTTTCCGCTAACAACCCCATGGCCGCGAGGATATACGCCTTATCCACGTAGAGTTCCGCTCCCGCAGGTTTCAGGGACGCGGGATTCTCCGCGGCGTACCGGGCGCGGGACGCGATTTCATGGGCGCGGGCATTGCGGATAACCGCGCCGCCTGTGAGAACGAGCCGGTTTACGGTGCGCAGGTCCTTGCCGGTCTGGGAAAACATACGCCCCGTAGGGGTATAGACTTCCTCAAGGGTTCCGGCGTGGCGCTCCATCGCGGTCTCCACCGCGCAGGCGGCAAGGGCGTAGTCCAGCGCCTCGTCCCGCGGCGTTTCAGGCACTGCCTCGGGATGCGCCGCGAGATACTCCGTCTGCTTTCGGATTTCATCAGGCGTCAGGCCGGAGAGCGCCGCGAGTCTTTCCGGGCCCGCGGCGTCCACCACCCCCTTCGCGCCGTACCGCATACCAATATCCCCCTCTACGGTGCGCTTGGAAAAAGGCTCCGGTATCCCTTTAAGCACCGTCTCTCCGCCGGTAGGAAGCCCGGAAGCCATTGAATAGACGTCGGTCGTGGCGCCGCCCAGGTCAACCGCCGCCAGTTCTCCGAACCCCCGCTCCCCGCCGGCGCCTTCGGCAAGCACTTCCAGCGCCCGCTTTACGGCCTGCGGGGTGGGCATGAGGATACCGGAGACAAGCGCCCGCTCTCTGGAAAGACCTTTGGCTTGGATAATCCGCTTGAGGAACAGCTCCCGTATCCGCTCCTGCACCGGTTCCACCGCGAGTTTCCCCAGTCCGGGAAGCACGTTGGGACAGGCCGTTACCTCCCAGCCGCGAAGAACGGCGAGGCACGCGCCGGAGGCCGCGCGGTTTCCGGCCACGATTATCGGAAACGACGGCGTAAGCGCGGACAGCGCCTCGGCATTACGGATGACGCACTCCTTGTTTCCGCCGTCCACCCCGCCGGTGAGGAGAAAAATGTCCGGTTTAAGCGCGGCAATCTCGGCAATATCCCCGTCGGTAAGCTCGTAGGCGTACAGCCCCACGATTTTCGCACCGGCGCCCAGCGCCGCGAAACGGGCAGCCGCTGCGGTGAGGGACGGCACGAGGCCGCTTGCCACCATACGCAGCCCCCCCGCGGCGCTTGAGCAGGCGAAACGTTCCGTAAACCTAAGGGGGCCGGTTTCTTTCTGGAGAGTCGAGAGGGCCTCGCCCAGCCCCTCGCCAATATCGGTTTCCACTGTGGTAAACGCCGCGGCGGTTCCCAAAAGCCGCGCTCCAGACGGATCCACCGCGGTAACTTTGGTATTGGTGCTGCCGAAATCAATCAGTAAAACCGCTTCCATAGTGCTGCTCTTGCTCTTTTTTCATCTTTACTATTCATCCCGTATACCCAGATCCTCGCGGAGCGCCCGAACCGTCTCTTCCGGCGGCGTGCCGGGCCCGAACACGCGGTCAAACCCCAGGGCCTTGAACCGCTTTTCCACATCCTCGAAGTCCTGCTTTCCCACCACGATATTCCCCCCCGCATAGAGGAGTATTCCGGTAAGCCCGGCCTCGTCGCATTTGTCGCGCAGACCCCGGCAGTCAAGCTCCCCGTGTCCGTACAGGGACGAGACGAGGATCGCGTCCGCCGCGGTTTCAAGCGCGGCTTCGATATATTCTTCCTGAGAGACCATAACCCCCAGATTGGTTACTTCAAAACCCGCCGCGGTAAAGGCGTGGTAGAGAATCTTGTTCCCTACCGCGTGAACATCGGACCCGATAACGCCGATGACCAGCTTTTTCTTCTCCATGGCTCCCTTCTTTACTTTGATATACCGCAAAGTATAATGACCGCCCCCCCTGTAAAGCAAATTTTTACTTCCCCGCCGGCGGCCCGTCTCCGACGGCTTCAGCATGGCCGCCTGTTGCTTCAAATTGGTGCAACACCGTGTCTGGTGAGCGAGTCGGTGCTGTTAAGGCGCTGCTACGCTTCGCGCAACGGCGGACGGTTTCATAGCTTCCCGACCCGCGCCTTAACGCTATTCAGTCCGCTTACCCGCCCCGTACTTCGGCGCCACAACCCCTCGCTTGAGACACACAACGCCCCGCTTCGGCACCACGCCTCCCCGCTTTGAAAACACAACTCTCCGCTTTAGCACCACAACTCCTCGCTTTGCCACCACGCCGTCCCGCTTCGGCACCACGTCGCCCCGTTTCGGCAATACGCCGCCGCGTGTTGCGGGTGCAAGCCCGCGTGTTGGCAGGACGTATTTCCAAGGCAAAAATACCGGTGTATAACCGCCGGTGAGGGGGCGTAATCCTGTGAATACGGCGTAGTAAGTATAGATTAGTAAATGAATTACCACTGTTCCAAAAGCGTCCCGCGAAGCGCGGCAAAGCGGGCGGTTGTTGTTCGGAGCGCGTGGCGTGAAGCTTATGAAACCGTCGGAGACGGCGCGAGAGCGTAGCCGCGCCTAAGCAGTAGGAAGCCCCGCTCACCGGACACGGTGTCGCACCGTTCGGAAACAACAAGCGGCCATGTTTGAAACAGCCGGAGGCTGCGGACACGGTGTCGCACCGTTCGGAAACAACAGGCGGCCATGTTTGAAACAGCCGGAGGCTGCGGTCATGCTGAGACAGCCGGAGGCTGCGGACACGGTGTCGCACCATTCGGAAACAACAAGCGGCCATGTTTGAAACAGCCGGAGGCTGCGGACACGGTGTCGCACCGCTTTGAAACAACAAGCGGCCATGCTGAAACAGCCGGAGGCTGCGGCCATGCTGAGACAGCCGGAGGCTGCGGCCATGCTGAGGCTGCGGGAGGCGGGCTGGTATGAAGGGGCGTAGTAGTGTATAGTTTCGTAATCCGGCGCG
>JAITHR010000044.1 GCA_031279895.1 Spirochaetaceae bacterium | reverse complement strand
CAGTTCCGGCCCACCAACCCGCCGGACTATAACGCCACGCTGCGCCTCCAGCTTGAGAGCGGCACCGCGCCGGATCTCATGTACGCCCGCTCCTACGCCCCGGGGCGGGAGCTCTACAGCGCCGGATACTTTGGGGACTGTTCGGATATTCCGGGGGTGAAAACCAATTTCTCCCCTGCAAGCCTCGCGCCCTGGCAGATGGATGACGGCACGGTCTTCGCGGTTCCCTTTGCGGCGGTTTCCCACGGGGTCTATTATAATAAAACCCTCTTCGAGCAAGCCGGGCTTGCCGTCCCCCAGACATGGGAAGGGTTTCTCCAGACCTGCGCGGCTTTGCAGGCATCCGGCGTCTACCCTCTTGCAAACGGCGCGGCTGATGAATGGGATATTCTTGAAGTCTTTTTTCTGGGGATGCTCCCCAATTTCGCAGGCGGCGCCGAGGAGCGGGCGCAGTACGAAACCGGCGCGAAATCCTTCAACAGCCCGGACATTACCGCGGCGTTTCAAGCAATGGCCGATGTATCCCCGTACCTGCCCAAAGGCTACGAGGCAGTAACTTATAACGACTCCCAAGCCCTGTTTAATACCCAGCAGGCGGCGATGTTCATGGACGGGTCATGGACCGCCGGCGTGTACGCCGATGCGCCCTTTGCATGGGGGGTTTTTGCCATGCCCGCGCCTGAGGGGAGGAAAACCATGATTACGTTTCATCCGGACATGGCGATAACGTATAATAAGGCAACAAAGCATCCGCAAGAGTGCCGGGACTTTCTTGCCTGGCTTGCCGCCGAAGACGGCGCGGCTATCGCGTCTGAAAACCTCCCTCTGGGCTTTTTCCCGATGATTAACTTCCCGATAGAACTCAAAGACCCCCACGCCAACGAGTTCCTTGCCCTTAATAACGGCAGGGACACAGACGTCCGGTTTGTGTGGCCTTCCCTGCTCGGCCTCTATGCGCCGCTCAATCAGGCGGTTATCCGGGTGGTAAAGGGGGAGAAAACCCCGTCTCAGGCCGCTGCGGAACTGGAAGCCGAAGCCGCGCCCCTCAGAGGGCAGTAAGAATATATTATGCAGAGACAGCCTAAGCGCCCTTCCGGCGGCAGGGCCATTAAACGCGCGCAGGCAAAATGGATGTTCTATCTGGCGCCTGCGCTGGCGTTCTATGCGGTGTTTATGGTGTGGCCCCTGGCGGATTCCTTGCGGATGAGCCTGTATACCGGTTCTGCGAGCACCGGCTGGACCTTTGCGGGGCTTGGGAATTTCAAAAACCTTTTTCTGGCCGAGCGGTACGCCCAGCGGTATTGGGGCGCTTTCGGCCACACCTTCCTGTTCTTTCTTATCCACATGGTTGTACAGAACTGCCTGGGCATCCTCTTTGCGGTTATCCTGACCAAGAAAGCCCTGAGGGGCGCCGGATTTTACCAGACGGTCATATTTATACCTGTAACGCTGGCGGTGCTTGTTACAGGCTATCTATGGAAACTGCTCTTAAATCCGGTCTGGAGCGGCCCCTTTCTCGAAAAGATAGGGCTGGGGGTCCTTGTCCGCCCCTGGCTGGGGGACAAGGCAACGGCGCTCATCGCCGCGGCGCTGGTATCCTGCTGGCAGTGGATAGGGATACCGACCATGATGTTCGTAGCGGCGCTGCGGAATATCAGCGATGATTACTTTGAAGCCGCGGCCATTGAGGGCGCTACCGCGGGCCAGATATTCTGGCACATTAAACTGCCCATGATAAAGCCTGTCGCAGGGATGATAGGCATTCTCACGTTTGTCAATAACTTCAACGCCTTTGACATCGTATTTGCCCTTGAAAACGTAAACGGCGCCCCCGGGTACGCAACCGACCTTATCGGCACCCTCTTTTACCGCATCGGTATCGCAGGCCAGCATCCGGTAGGCATACCTGACCCTGGCATGGGGGCTGCGGTGGCGGCGGTTACGTTTTTCGTCCTTTGTTTAGGAGTTATCCCCACCCTCAAGATGACTCAGACCCAGTGAGGCGCCATGACATCGTATAAAGCCCGGGGGAACATCCGTTCCCATATTATTCTCGGCCTCTGGAGCCTTGTAGTGCTGTTTCCCTTGTGGATTATGGTGATAAACTCCTTTAAGGACCGGCTCTCGATATATCAAAACCCTTTCGCCCTTCCTCAAGTCTGGAACGTAAGCAACTACCTTGCGGTGCTGCGGGACGGGGATTTTCTGGGGTATTTCAAGAACAGTTTTACCGCGGTGCTGCTCTCCCTGGCCATCCTGCTTATCGTAAGCGCCTTTGCGGGCTATGCCCTTGCGAATATGCGCGGCCCCGTATCCCGGGGGCTGTACTTCTTTTTTATTGCCGGCATGATGGTGCCTATTAAGATAGGCTCTATTAAAATTATCGAGATTATCCGCAGCCTGGGGCTGCTTAACACGGTGTGGTCCCTTATTCCTATTTATGTTGCTATGGGCATACCTGTAGGGGTGTTTATCCTCACTGAGTTTATCCGGCAGATACCGCGGGAGCTTACTGAGGCGGGCATCATAGACGGGGCGGGTTCTTTGCGGGTGTTTACCCTGATTATCGCGCCGCTGCTGCGGCCCGCGCTTTCGATGGTTGCCATTTATCATCTGGTTCCCTTTTGGAACGACCTGTGGTTCCCTCTGATTTTCATTACTGAGGACCGGTCGAAGACGGTGCTGTTGGGGGTTACCCGTCTTTTCGGCCAATATCAGACTGACTGGTCAAAGGTGCTGGCAGTGCTGACTCTTTCGGCGGTTCCGGTTATCGGGCTCTATCTTTTTATGAGCAGGCAATTTATCCGGGGCCTCACCGCCGGCGCCGTGAAAGGCTAACAGCCGGAGGGCCCCCGAAGGGGGTTCACGTGCTTCCTGCGTCCCGCCACCTTAGCGGTAATTTCCGCTGTCTCAGCGGTAGTTCCCGGAGCCTTTCCTGTAACTACCGGAACCTAGAAATGGGTGCGGGGAAGTTTATTTTGGAACCAAAATAACGTTTCTTGGCACCAGCCAAAGCCACTTTGAAACCAGCCGAAGAGAGCAGGGGCGGCAGTATTCAATATCCCCGCCCCCGGGCCTTCCGCGCTTCTTCAAGCCATTTCTTGACGTTGGCATCGTGAGGGGCGAGGCGCAGCGCGGCATTGAAGTCGTCGATAGCGCGGTCGTAATCCTTCTTGTCATAATACGCAAGGCCCCGATCGTTGTAGGCGTCGGCATCGTCAGGGTCCATACGCAGCGCTGCGGTATAGTCCGCAATGGCGCGATCATAGTCCCCTTTGTCCTTATACACAGTGCCGCGATTGTAGTAGGCGTAGACATGGTTCGGGTCGAGGCGCAGGGCTTCGGAGTAGTCAGCGATAGCGCGGTCATGGTCCCCTTTGCCGTCATACGCATTGCCCCGATTGTTGTAGGCAACGGCATTTTGAGGGTCGAGGCGCAGCACGGCTTCGTAGTCTGCGATAGCACGGTCATAGTCTCCTTTACTGAAATACGTCCAGCCCCGATTGTGATAGGCGTCGGCATAGTGAGGGTCGAGGCGCAGCGCGGCTTCGTAGTCTGCGATAGCACGGTCATAATCCCCTTTCTTCTCATATATATTGCCACGATTGTAGTAGGCAAGGGCATAGTTAGGGTCGATACGCAGGGCTGTATTGAGGTCGTCGATGGCGCGGTCGTAATCCTTCTTGTCATAATACGCATTGCCCCGGTTGTTGTAGGCGTCAGTATCGTGCGGGTCAATACGCAGGGCTTCGGTGAAGTCCGCAATGGCCTGGTCATAGTCCTTCTTTTCGTAATATGCATTGCCCCGATTGAAGTAGAACCTAGCATTGCCGGGGCCGTGAGGCGCAGGCGTGGTGGGTATATGCTTGTGATACAGGGTTCCTAAGAGCAGTATGATCTCTTCTGCGGCTTGGGGGGCTATCAAGTGCCGGTTTTCTAAGATGCCCGTAAGCCGGGCCTTGACCATATTCAGATCCGAAGATTTGGCGATTTCAGTATGCAGCCCTTCTTTAAGCGCCAGGGTGAAGAGGCGTATGCGGGGCGCGTGTTCCCCCTTAGCGAAACCGCTCAAGAGCGCCCTGCACCGCGCCGGATCGTCCAATACAGCTAATCCGTACCGTCCAACGGCCTGTTGAACCGCCCCTTGAAAACCACTTTCCATAGCATACTCCTTTTCTTTTATATACCCCGTTTTCCCCAGTATACTGCCGCGCCCACCTCTCTTGCAACCCCCTGCGCAGCCGGAGGCTGCCCCCTGCGGGGGATTCACGTGCTTCTCGCGATGAGCGGGTTTGCAATTTGAGTCACAACCCAGAAGCAACGCCTCAGCGGAATTCGCAAACGCACGGGCGCATAGCAGGAAGCCTTTATGGGTGGTTTGGAGGGTCTATGACCCCCCAAGTTCTCTTCCCAAAGAGGCGCGGCAGCGCCGATAATTCGTTGTAGAATAATGATTTATGCGGGGGCAGGATAGGTTCGGTTGGATCCAATATAAGTTCGGTTGGATCCAACAAAGGTCCGGTTGGAACCAACAAAGGTCCGGTTAGAACCAACAAAGGTCCGGTTGGTTCCAACAAAAGTTCGGTTGGTTCCAACAAGAGTTCGGTTGGATCCAACAAGAGTTCGGTTGGTTCCAACAAAGGTTCGGTTGGTTCCAACAAAACGCCCCTCCGAACCAGTTATTTCCCCGCTTTGCGGCGGTTGCAGGGTTTGCAGAGCATCCGGCAGTTGTCCGCGGTTGTTTTCCCGCCGGCATGCCAGGGGTCGGTGTGGTCCCCCTCCATTTCGTTTATATCAAAATGGCCGTTACAGAGCGGGCAGGCGCCTTGCTGCCGTTCATAGGCGGCCCGTTTCTGGCTGGCGGTAAAGGCGCGGATGCTGAGGTGTTTTTCGTCTTCACCTAATACATAGGGGTAGACGCCCCTCTTGTTGGTAACGTCGTCGTCCGCCATAAGCCGGGAAACTTCTTTCTCCAAACCGGCGGGGTCAAGCGTTTTATCTTTATATTTGTTGTATAAAACGCCCCAGGGGACGCCTTTCATTTCTTTGCGGTATTTGGGAAAAACCTCTTCTACCCAGGTCATCACCCCTTGGAAATACTGCCAGAGCGGGAGCGCTGAGGGTTTGCGCTGGTGTTCCGCCATATACGCCTCGATTTTCCCGCAGCTGATCCAGTCGAGGGCGGTTTCAAGATATTCCTGCCGTATCGGAGAGCCGTTTACATAGTCTTTGGCAAGGTTATAGGCGGCGCAGCCTGTTTTACTAAAATGCCGTTTCGCGTCCGCGAGCCACGGGCCGGTATAGGTCGCGTTCTTCAGTTCCTGCTCGGTTAATTTCTCCCCGGCAATGTTCACGATGCGGAACCACGCCAGCTTTTCGCTCTCCGCGCCTTCGCAGAAGTACACCATAAGCCTGTAATCGAGTATCTGTTCCCGCTGATCGGAGGTTAAATTGTTCCAGCCTATTGCGTTTATTTGAAAGTCCCCGCTGACGTACCGGCAGATTGAGATCGTGCGCTGCTGCCCGTCAAGCACCTCATAGTTTTCGCCGTTCTTCACCCAGTACATCACGTTGAGCGGAAATCCTTTACGGACCGTCTCAATAACCGCGTCCCGCTGCGCGTCCTTGTAGACAAACTCCCGCTGGTACGGGGGCCGGATATTAAGCCTCCCGCCCCAGCCAATAACGCCCTCTTCCTTGTGGTCAACATACCCGTCCACCAGGTCTTTAACCGGTATTTCATGCAGTTCAATGGTCATCCTGTTTCATCTCCTTTTGATTAACACCCTGAAATAGGGACATTTTCCGTTTATGGACAGGTCTTTGTCATCATCGCCTTTTCTAAACCGCACGATTTCAAACTGCTCGGGGTTGTACTTGTCGAGAAAGGTTATGGGGACGCCCATCACCCCGTCGTAATCCTGCGGGATTTCGTTGACTTTACTCACCTCAATGGCGTCGTAATTGTCGTATGCGGGGTATTTCTCCGGCGTGTACTTCCTGTACAGGATTATCTCCTCGCGGCGCTTCGGATGGTCAAGGTTCGTAAACCAAACGGCCTGGGACCTGCCTTTTACCGTGCCGTCTACTATTTTATAAGAGCTGCCTTCTTTCTTATTCTTATCGGACAGCGCCTTTTTCGCAAAATCTTCGGAAACGTCAAACAGCATATCAACGCCCATCGGCGTATTGCCGATCCACATCCTGTTTTCCTTAATCAGCTTAAAAATCTCTTTATAGGTAATCGCGTTTTTATTCCCCACGATGATAAAGTGCTTGCCATGGTCTACCAACTGCGCCACGTACTCCCGAAACAGGCTAAACGGCGGGTTGGTGCAGACAATATCCGCCTGCTTCAAGAGTTCGATACATTCGGGGGAGTCGAAAGCCCCGTCCTTTTCCAAAAGGCGCCATTCGTTTTGTTTAATGAACGTGTCATAGTCGGTAATGACGTCATCGGCGCGCCCTGCGCCGTTATAATCGCAATACACCGCCTGCTCATCACGGTTTTCGCTGAATAAATCGGGGTTGCGGTTCTTATAACACGTGCTGATAAGCCGTTTTAAGCCGAGGCCGCAGAACCCTTTGAAGAAATACCGGAAGAAATTGCTCACCCGCGGGTCGTCGCAGTTGCAGAGGACCGTTTTCCCCTTGAAATGGGGCGTGTAATGGCCCATTTCATTTTCTATATCAGTGAGCTGGGTATAGAACTCGTCGTTCTTCGCTTTCTTCGCGTGGTGCAGGTCTTTGTTACTCATGTTTTCCCTCTTTATTTCTCAGTTTTTTCGAGTATAGAGACAACCGGCGGACGCGGTCAACCGGCGGCCCCCAAAGCCGGCGCCGCATATCCGCTCCCCTCCGCCACGCAGGGATTTTTCCATACCACGCGGGGGCTCCCCTACAACACGCGGATACGAATCCGCATGACACGGATAGGTATCCGCACGACGCGGGGGCTCCCCCCTGACACGCGGGGGCTCCCGAATGACTTGGACGGACTTCCCGCCGAAGCGGAGAGATACCCGCCCGAAACAGGAGGTTTTCCGTTTGTCGCGGCCACGTCTGTTTCCAAGGTAAAACTGAATCTTTCCAGAGCGGAAATGAATCATATCAGAGTAAAACTGAATCATATCAGGGCAGGCATGGTCATGTGCGGGGCGGAGGCCGCGCCCCTAAGCGGGCGGAGACTACTTAAAGGCGCGTAGCATGACGCTTATGGAACCGTCGGAGACGGCGCGAGAGCGTAGCCGCGCCTGGGCTGTGTAAGCCCGCTAACAGGACAAGGTGTTGCACCATTCGGAAACAACAGTGTTTGAAACCGTCGGAGACGGTGGTGTATAATGGGGGTATGTGGAATACTTTGAAACCGAAACCGATGACGTGGTATCTCTGGCGCTTGAACGGCGGCGCGGTGTACCTTCGGAAAATACCGGAAAAGGACGGGGAAAAGCGGGGGGTCTGGGAAACCTGTTTCGTCTCCGCGCCCTCCTGGAAGAAAACCGACAGGTACGGCGGCCCGGAAGAGGGGGACGCGCCGCGCCTCCCCTGCTCCAGCGTGTGGGGCGAAGGAGAGTCCGCGCTTCTCCGTCCCTGTTTGAGCGCCGCGCCGTACCTCCTTAAGCTTAGGCCCGGGGAATCGGTGAAAATAGCGCCTGAGGGGGAGGCGCGTTTTACCGTGTCCCTGCCGCCGCTCGTCCGGCTTGAACTTGACGGGCTTGTGCTGGGGGAGGCCATGCCCCTCGCGCCGCCTAAGACGTGGTTCGGGCCGGATACCATGTCCGGCTGCTTCTGCCACTGCCTTGAAGGGGGGCTCCGGCCCGGGGAAGACGCGCCGGAACCGGAACCCTCGGCGTTTGTCCGGTGCGGCCTGCGCGTGAGGAACCGCTCAAAAACCGTGTTCGCTCTGGAGCGGTTCCTGCTCTGCCCCGCGCCGCTTGCGGTGTACGAGCGCGGCGGGATTCTCGTCTCGGACTCGGTTGACTTCGAGTTTTTCGGCCCCGACGCCGACGGGAAAACCACGGTCCGCCCCCTGGACGGCGCGGGGAACGCGGACTGCCGGCTCTTAAGCCCGGGCGTCAAAACCGGCGCCGGAGAGCTGTTCGCCCGCCAGAGCGTCGCCATCATCCGGTTCGCCGTGGAACCCTTCGGAAACGTTTTCTCCTAGAACAGTCCGCGCCCGCGGGGTACGGCGGGAGGGAATTCCTTTTTCCCCTCCTGTTTCGTACCATTGTCCTTGACCGCGCCCGCTCTTTTGGGGTATGGTAAAAAAGTCAAAGTCTCCTGCCCGTGCGGGCCCCGGGGAGCGGAAACGTCTTCATGCGGAAGACTGAAAGTAGTACCCAATTCTAACGTTAAAAAGGTATCCGAAATGAGTATCAGCGAGTTTATCGAAGCGGTGTTGCTTCACCTTGACAGCGCCGGCCCTGTTGACCTTCTGGTGCGTATCGCGTGCGCGGTTCTCATGGTGGCGGTGATTATGATCGTCTTTAACCTCATCCAGTTTATTGCCGGGCGCCTCCTTAAAAACCGCACGAACCCCCGCAGAACCTTTATGATCCGCAAGGGGATCCGGTATACCGGCTTTGTGATGGGTATGCTCTTTCTCTTTAAGAGCATGGGCATCGACACCTCCGCGCTCCTCGGCGCCGCGGGCGTGGTGGGGATCGCGGTGGGGTTCGCGGCCCAGACGTCGGTCTCCAGCATCATCTCCGGACTCTTCCTCCTCTCCGAAAAGCCTTTCGAGGCGGGCGACGCGATTATCGTGGACAACCTTATGGGGGAGGTTCTGTCCGTGGACCTGCTGTCCGTGAAACTCCGCACCTTTGACAACCTCTACGTGCGTATTCCCAACGAAACCCTGTTTAAGAGCAGCGTAACAAACCTGACCCGCTTCCCCATACGAAGGCTGGACGTGGTGTTTACCGTAACCTACGCGGCGGACCTTGAGAAGGTGCGGGACGCGGCGCTGGCGGCGGCGGCGGAAGACCCCTACGCGCTGGCGGATCCGGCGCCGCTTTTTCGGGTCGACCGGTTCGACCGGGCCGGGCCGGAGATTATTTTCAACGTGTGGTTCGACAGGAACTATCTTTTAGAGACGAAAACCTCCCTGTTTATGGGCATAAAGAAACGGTTTGACGAGGAGCGTATTGAATTGCCCTATCAAAAGATAGATATTAAAGTTAATGAGGAGCGTTTGGCATGAATAGCGACGGGTCCGATTCCCAGAAAAAAAAGTCCCCCGGAGACGGCTTCGGCGGTCCCCGGCTGCCGGATCTCAAACCGTTCAAAGACTGGAAGTTTTCAGCGGTGTACGTGGTTATACTGGTTGCGGGCATAACCTTTTTTAACTACGTCTTTATAAAGCGCGCCAACCCCACCATTGATTTCTCCGAGTTCAAAGCCAAAATCGTTTCCGGTGAAATAAAGCGCGTGGAACTTACGGACTCGTATTTTACCGGCTATACCGCCGCACAACGGGAGGCGCCGGAGCCGGCGGGAAACGGCCTTCGGAACCGCCACCCCCCGAAGGAGCCGGTGTACCGCGCCGTTCCCATTAACGATCCCGACATCATAAAGCTCATGGACGAGAAGCGGGTTTCGTATTACGCGGTCTCCCGCGAGGGGAACCTTATTCTCAGTATTCTCTTTAGCTGGGTCCTCCCTGTGGGGGTATTGTTTCTCATCTGGCGTCTCATCCTGAAGCGCCTGCGCACTATGGGGGGGAACGTGCTTTCGGTGGGGCAGAACAAGGCGGTTATTCTGGCCGAAGGGGACGTGGCCACCTGTTTCTCCGATGTGGCCGGCGTGGACGAGGCCAAAGAGGAGCTGGTCGAGGTGGTCGACTTCCTCAAAAACCCCCGGAAATACACCGACATCGGCGGCAAGATCCCCAAAGGCGTACTCTTGGTGGGACCCCCCGGCACGGGCAAGACCCTTCTGGCACGGGCAGTGGCCGGGGAAGCGGGCGTGGCTTTCTTCAGGATGAGCGGCGCCGATTTCGTGGAGATGTTCGTGGGCGTCGGCGCGGCGCGGGTGCGGGACCTCTTCAAACAGGCGCGGGAGAAAGCGCCGTGCATCATCTTCATCGACGAGCTTGACGCCATCGGCAAGAGCCGGCTTAACAGCGTGGCCGGCGGCAACGACGAGCGGGAACAGACCCTCAACCAGCTCCTTGTGGAGATGGACGGCTTCGAGGGGACCGGCGGCCTTATCATTCTGGGCGCGACGAACCGACCGGACGTGCTTGATCCGGCGCTCCTCCGGCCCGGACGCTTCGACCGTCAGGTTCTCGTTGACCGTCCCGACCTCAAGGGACGGGAGGCGATACTCCGTATTCATGCGCGGGCAGTGAAACTGAGTCGGGAGGTGTGTCTTGACGGGGTGGCCCGCATTACGTCGGGCTTTTCCGGCGCCGATCTCGCGAATATCGTGAACGAAGCGGCGCTCCTTGCGGTGCGCTCCGGCAGAACGCTGGTGGAACAGCGGGATTTCAGCGAGGCCATCGAGAAAATCGTGGCGGGCCTGCAAAAGAAAACCCGCGTTATCCCGCCGGAGGAGCGCCGGCTTACCGCGTACCACGAGGCCGGCCACGCCCTTGTCGCGGCGTTTACGCCCAATGCGGACCAGGTGCAGAAAATCTCGATAATCCCGCGGGGGGTTTCTCTGGGGTATACGATACAGATGCCCGCGGAAGACCGGTATACGATTACCCGCTCCTACCTTCTGGGACGGATAGCCATGCTGTTAGGCGGGCGCGTGGCCGAGGAGATGGCTTCCGGCGAGTATTCCACCGGCGCGGCGAACGATCTTATGAAAGCCACCGACATAGCGCGCAAGATGATAACCGACTACGGCATGAGCGAGCGCTTCCGCAATGTGGCGCTCGCCTCCCGCGGCGCCGGCGGGAATCGGGAGGAGCCGCTTTTCCAGCGGGAGTATGCCGAGAGCACGCAGCAGTATGTTGACGAGGAGATTGCCCGTATTCTTGCGGAGGAGTACGGGAAAACCAAACGTATGCTGGAGGAGCGCCGGAGTATGCTCGACGAGGTAGCGCAGGCGCTTCTTGACAAGGAAACCCTCGACGAGCGCGAGTTCAAAGCCATCACCGCCGCCGGCGGCGCCGGAGGCACAGCATGGCCGCCTGTTGTTTCAGAGTAGTGCAACACCCTGTCCGCAGCCTCCGGCTGTTTCAGCACTGTTTTTTCCAAGCGGTGCAACACCCTGTCCGTTGAGCGAATCAGTGCTACTTAGGCGCGGCTACGCTTCGCGCCGCCTCCTGCGGTTTGGGAGCCGTGCGTTGTTGTGCGTAGTAAGCGGACAGTCGTGGTTCGGGGCGCGGCGCAGGAAGCCGCTACCGTGGGGTCTGGGGAGGCCGGCCTCACCAGCCGCCGGAGGCAGCTAGTCAATCGCCGCCCCGCTTCGGCACCACGCCTTCCCGCTTCAGACACACAACTCCGCGCCTTGGAATTCCGACCCCTCACCATAGGAATCCGGATCCGCGTCGTGGAATTCCGCCCCTTTGCCCCGGAGGTGCGCACCTTTGCGTTGGGGAGTGGACTCTTCGTGTTGAAGAGAGGACTCCGCGCCCCGCGGGTGCAAGCCCGTGTGTTGGCGGGAGGGGTCTCCGCTTTAGGGACAAGGGGTTCCGTTTTGGACACACGGATTCCTGTTTCGGCAGGACGTGTTTCCGTGACGGAAATGCGTATTTCTGTGACGGAAATACCGGTGTATAACCCCCGGGGAGGGGGCGGAATCCTGTGGATACGGCGTAGTAAGTATAGATTAGTAAAGGAGTTACAGCCTCCGACTGTTTTAAACGGCGTCCTGATACCGCAGCAAAGCGGACGGGGACAGCTGAGGGGCGCGTGGTATGACGCTTATGAAACAGCCGGAGACCGCATGACAGGGGGGACGCGTTGTCAAAACGGGGAGTTGTGGTGGCAAAGCGGGGAGACGTGTTGCCGAAGCGGGAAGGCGTGGTGCCGAAGTGCGGAGTTGTGTGTCTGAAACGCGGAGCAGTGTCCCAAAAGTGCGGAGTTGTGTCCCCGAAGCGCGGAGGCGTGGTGCCAAAGCGGGGGGTTGTGTGCCTGAAGTGCGGAGTGGTGTGTCTGAAACGCGGAGACGTGTTGTTAGAGCGCGGAGTCGTGTTGTCAAAGCGGGGAGGCGTAATTCCGAAGCAGCGCGGCGTGGTGTCAAAGCGGAGAGGTGTGGTGCTAAGCGCGGGGTAAGTAGTGGTTGTCCGCTTAGAGGCGCACGATGGGTAAGCGGACGGTCGTGGTTTGAATAGCGGCGCGTGAAGCTTATGGAACCGTCGGAGGCTGCGCGGAGCGTAGCCGCGCCTGGCTAGTATCAAGCCCCCTAAACGGACAAGGTGTTGCATCACTTTGAAACAACAAGCGGCCATGTTTAAAACAGCCGCCGGCTGCGGGGGTGGCGGTTTTGGCCGATATAGTAGATTTCAACGGACCCGCTGCGGCAGGCGCGGGGTTTGAAGCCGCTCGCTTTGGCGAAACGTTCCCGCATCCGTTTCAAAAGGCCCTGCGCGCCGTCGCTTTGGAAAACCTTCAGTACCAGAGTGCCGCCTTCGG
>JAITHR010000262.1 GCA_031279895.1 Spirochaetaceae bacterium | reverse complement strand
GGGACATATTGGCTATTAAAAGTAAAAGAATTAGATTTGGTATAATAAAAAATTAAATCATTGTTACGCGCCAATCGAGTGAACGCAAGTCCTTTGGCCTTTGTCCGTTTCCAAATAATCTCGTTACGAAAATTATCCGCCCCGAAAATCTTATCGAGAATGTACACGCGGATATAGGCGTTGGCGTGCCAGTCGCAGTGGAGGAACAGGCTGCCCGCGGGCTTAAGGACGCGGTACAGCGCCGCGACCCGCTCCTTGAGCCAAGCTATGTAGTGGTCAATGCCGCCCTGCCACCGGTCCTCAAAACTGCGGATCTCCCCGGCGTCCCCCCAAATCACCTCGTAATGCCGGTTGCTGAAAAACGGCGGGTCAAGATATATAAGGTCAACGCACTCCGGCTCCAGACTTCTCAGTATTTCAAGATTATCCCCCAGCACGAGCCGGTTCTCGGTCATTGTTTGGATTTCGCTTTTGGCGGCTCCGGCGGCGGGGGCGGTAAGTTTGTAGGTTTTTTCACGTTCATGCCGGCTTTCGGCGGATTGCGCCCGTCCGTTCGGATACTTGCATTGCAACCCTCTGTTGATACTACATTTGCCAGCGGCTGCGGTTCTTTCGCCATGTTATGTGTCTCCTGCGTTTTCATCATTTTTAACAAATTCAACCATTTCCACATTATTGGCATCTATCACGATCTTGTCAACATTTATTAACGAAAGCGGCTTCGTGTTCCCGTTTTCGTCAACAACAAGCCAATCCGCATCCTCCAAAACAAAATGTCCCCGGTCAGGATAATCGGGCCATTGCATCGGCCAGCCCAATATCCTCCGTCCGTCTTTTAAATGCAAAATTAGATACGTTTTTGTTTCCGAAAAGGCGCCGTACCATTCGGAGGGATAGGAAGTCTGCTGAGTTATTCCCTTATTCCGCAGGTGTTTATGTATAATATCGTTATTATAAAGATACGACCAGAGAAGTCCGATGACGAGCGCGATAACAAGAGAGAAAGCGGTTTCGCTTAACGGCGTCCATTCTCCGAAAACAACAAACGCGCCGATTCCAAGACAAACGAACTCCGGTATTTTAACCAATACTTTTATAACGACGGTGTATATCAAGGCAATGACAACGGCTTCAAACTCTGACTTTTTGGGAAAAGGGGTCAGCGCGTAAAAGAGAAAAGAAGTGACGAACCCCGGCAGAAGGAAACTGAAAAGGTCTGTGAGTTCACTCGTTACGATACCCATTTTTCTATCTCCGTCTTGTTAATACCCCCACCCTACCACACAACGCCCCGTCCCCGCTACCGCCTCCGCAGCCTCCGCAGCCTCCGGCTGTTCCATAAGCGTCATGCGAAGCGGCTCTAAGCAGTCTTCGTCCGCTTTGAGGCGCTGTGCGGGAAGCTTTTTTCCATAAGCGTCGTGCCACGCGCCCCTAAGCAGTCTTCGTCCGCTTTGAGGCGCTGTGCGGGAAGCTTATGGAACCGTCGAAGACGGGCGTCGTGCCACGCGCTCCGAACAACGACTGTCTGCGTACCACGCCCCGACCCTAAGCAGCCTCCGGCTGTTTCATAAGCGTCGTGCGAAGCGGCTCTAAGCAGTCAACGTCCGCTTTGAGCCGCGGTGCGGGAAGCTTATGGAACAGCCGGAGACGGGCGTCGTGCCACGCGCCCCTAAGCAGTCAACGTCCGCTTTGAGCCGCTCCGCATGACGCTTATGGAACCGTCGGAGACGGGCGCGAAGCGTAGCCGCGCCTTAACAGCACTGACTCGCCCAATGGACACGGTGTTGCACCATTCGGAAACAACAGGCAGCCATGCTGAAACCGTCGGAGACGGCGGGCTTGACTTTTTTTATCTTCCCGCTATAATCGGAAATATGCCAAGATGGCTCAGTCGGTAGAGCGGCGCACTCGTAATGCGCAGGTCTCGGGTTCGATTCCCGATCTTGGCTTTCCCCCGCCGGCGGTACTACGCCCGCCGGTTCCCACCGCCACCCCCGCGCCGCTTAAACAGGTAAGAAAAATCAGATTGGAAATTAGAAAAAACCCCGCTGGCGGGGTTCGCCTGTGGCCGGCTTTATGACCGGATTGTCCGGCCCGCGCTGGGAAAACACGCAGGCGCGGTTCGCCGCGTCTGACGGCAAGGTGGCAAAGGCGCAGTAATCCCGCATTTCCACCGCGTTTACCATGCGCCCCGGCACCCCGCCCGCACGGGTGAGCAGATTCACCAAATCCTTCACCGAAGCGCCGTGGCGCCGGCCAAGCCCCACATACACCCGACTGAAACCGCTCTTCTGGGGGCTGTCTTGAAAATTCCGCGCGCGCCCCTCTTTCCGGCGGTCCGAGCGGAGAAGCAGGCGCTTCCCCCCAAGCCCGGCCCGTCCCTCCTCTCTCGGCGGGTTCTCCTGAAACTCCATGACCTGGCCGTACCGGGAAGGGTCAAGCGCGTCGCCGTACATAAGGGTAATGAGTGCCTCCACCGTGCGCTGGCTCCCCAGCCGCTCTATCAGGTCCCGACTTATCTGGGTCAGCATGGGCGGCACCAGGTCAACGCCCGGGCTCTCGTCGGCAACCTCCGCCTCCGGCGGCAACGTCTCGCTTACCTTCTGGAGGATACGGCTTTTCACCGCCTTCATCACCGCTTTAATCTGCGGAACCTTAAGCCATTGTATCTTGCTTCCCAGAGCGCGTTCCATGCTGCGCGAAAGCTGGCTTATCTTCCCCCGCTCCGCGGGAAGCGCGAGGCTTATGGCTTTGCCGCGCCGCCCGGCCCTGCCGGTCCTGCCGATCCTGTGGATATACGTCTCGCGGTCATGGGGAAGGTCCCAGTTTACCACATGGGTCAGCCGCTCAATATCCAGCCCCCGCGCCGCAACGTCGGTTGCCACGAGGATCGTGGTAAGGCGGGCGCGGAAACGCCGCAGGGTACGCTCCCGCGCTTCCTGCGAGAGATCCCCGTGAATGGCTTCCGCCGCATACCCCCCCTCAAGAAGCCTGCGGGAAAGCTCGTCGGCGCCGGCTTTGGTGGCGCAGAAGATAAGCCCGTAAAACGCTTCCGCCTCGTCAATAATCCGGCGGAGCGCCTCAAGCCGGTCCTCTTTCTTTACCACAAGATAAAACTGGTCAACCCCCGGTTTCTCGTCCTCAGGCGCCGTGTCCTCAAGGATGTCAATCTCTCCGATATACTCCCGCACCACCCGAAGGATAGCATCAGGCATGGTAGCCGAGAAGAGCGCCACCCGCCTTTCGGCTTTCACCGCTTTAAGGATCGTCTCCACATCCTCAAAAAAGCCCATGTCGAGCATTTCGTCAGCCTCGTCAAGAATGAACCACTCGATAGCCGAGAGGTCAAGCACCTTCCGTTCCATAAGGTCTATGACCCGCCCGGGGGTTCCCACCACGATTTCGGTGCCCCGCTTGAGGTCGAGGATCTGGTTTCGGATTGACGCGCCCCCGTAGACCGCGGTGATGCGCGGGAACTGGCCGGTGGTAAGGGAGGCGATTTCTTTGGTGATTTGCAGGGCCAGCTCGCGGGTCGGGGTAAGGATAAGGGCGCGTGGCGCGTGGCCGCTCTGGGTAAGGCGTTCCACTAACGGAATGCCGAAGGCGGCGGTTTTTCCGGTGCCGGTTCGGGCCTTTACAATAAGGTGACCTGTTTCAGCCAGCAGTCTGGGCAGGGCAATCGTTTGAATAGAACTGGGCGCGGTAAACCCCTTGCGGGAAAG
>JAITHR010000252.1 GCA_031279895.1 Spirochaetaceae bacterium | reverse complement strand
GAAAGCGAAAACAAAGCGGTTATTGAAGATTTTGACAACCATTGGGTCTATGATACCCGCAACCCTGACCGTCTTTTAACACTTGTTAAAGACCTGAATACGCTAACCGGCCCGCAGCCGCCGGCGGGTTAGAGGCGGAGGAGGGCTTTCAGGGTGATACGCGCATACGCGCCTTCCGCGGCGTCCGGCGGAAGGGGGCCGAACTCACCGCGCTTCCCGTTACCGGTAAAAAGGTCCCGGTCGAGCGGAACCTGACAGGTGAGGCTTAGGGTAAAACCCTGAAATACCTCATGCTCCACAGTCGCGACCGGCGTAAAAGAAAGGTCGTCGAAGCCGGCGATGCCGTGCAGACCGGCGCGGGTGTAATCGGTGAAATGATACCGGCACAGCGCGTAAAGGTAGTGCCGGTTCGCGAAACCCGCGGGCGTCCGAATGCGGGAGGTGGTGGACTCCCGCCCGCTGAAAAGATACGCCGCCGCAACGTACCACTTCCCGTCATAAAACGAGTAATCCGCGCCGGCGCTCACCGAAAGCCCGTCTATGCCGGTAAGGGCCTCGTGGTTGTACTGGTAGAGCGCGTCAAGGGTCAGTCCGATTATGATGTCCGAAGAGAGCCGGCGCCGTATCACCGCGTCGGTCTTGACCGAAAGCCCCGCACGGTGAACCCCGTAACCGGAACCCCGGTCCGGCGCCTCGAAGTGGTACATCCCTTGCAGGCTCGCCGCGTCCCAGTGACATTCCCCCAAGGCCCCGAAGAGTGCGCCCCGGCCCGAACCGTCAAGCGGGTTTCGGGGCGCTGCGGCAAAGGTCTGTACCTTTATATCCGTCCCGCCGGAACCTCCGGGAACTTCCGGGTAATACGCCGCGGAAATCCCCAGAACACCCCGCGGACGGGCGTCGGGGAACAGGGGGTTCCGGGGGTTAAGGTAGTCCGAGGAACTAAAAACCGTCCCGTACCCGAAGGCAAGGCGCATAAGCCCCGCGTCAACGTCAAGCGCGCCGCGGGTTATCCGGCAGTAGAGGCGCTCAAGCTCCAGCGCCGCCGCGTAGTTCTCCCCGGCCACGAAGTTTGTGGAAAGGAGCGCCGAGGAACCGGACGCGCCGATAGCTTCGGCGGTCCGCGCCGGTATGCCCGCAGCGGCAATAAGGTTACACGCCGCGTGGAAAGTTATATACTCCCCGGCGTCCGTTTTGAGACGGAGGTTCGCGTACTCCTCAAAGCCGAAGGAAAATCGGTCAGCCTCCGGGCCTGCGACCGGCACGAAGGACGCTTTCGTGTCCAGAAGGCCGGAAAGCGTTACCTCCCCGGGGCGGGCGCGGGCGGGCGCGAGGCAGAGCGCGAGGAGTGCGCAGAGCAGCGTCTTCATCGTTACCTCCCCAGGTTCCGCTGGCTGAACACCGAGTCCGCCACGGGTCGGTCAAGGGACACGTTCCGCATGGTAAAGGTGGTCCTGCTCCCCTTGCGCAGGAGGTCGCGCATCTCGTAGCGCGTGGGGAAGCGCCGGTTATCAAACACCTCCACCGTGAGGGCCGTGTACTCCTTGAGTTTCGCGCCTGAGAGGGCGAAAAGCTCGGTGTGAAGCACGTCGCGGTTCTGTTTGTCTATCCAGAGCTTCCGTGCGGGGTAGCTTTCGGCGCGGCTTTTGGCGGTCAGTTCCAGCACCCAGCACTCCCTCCCGTTAAAAACCTCGGTTCCCGCGAGTTTCGCCGCGTAGCGGTCCGAGAGCCGGTCGTTATTCACCGTGTCCTCGTAGGAGAGGTCCGATCCCATCATGGACTCTTTTAACATATGTCCCGATATGAGCATGACCTTCTCGGTGTCCGGCGAGTAGGCGTAGAGCCGGCCCCCTGTTTTGAGGTACTTGGCGCCCCGGTCCTCCTGGTTGGTGAACTCGATGAAACTGTCCGTGTTTCCCCGTCCCCAGCCCTTCACGGTTTTCACATACCGCCTGTTCTGATACTCGATGACCATCTCCCCGTCATAGGCGATGGTCGAAAAGACCTCGTTGTCGTCCACCGCACGCAAAAGCTCCTCCGCATTCTGCGGATACGCCGCAAAGACGCTTACCACAAGCAAACCCGCCGTCATAAGCCCGTTTCTCCCTCTTTTCCCTCTTTTCCATTTTTTCCCTCTTTTCCATAGGGAAACAACCTGTTTCATACCAATCTCTCCTCAGCCCGCCGGCGGCGGGTGGCACACAAGCTTCCAGCCCCGCGCCTCTCAGCAGTCAACGCCGTCTCCGACGGTTTCATAAGCTTCCAGCCCCGCGCCTCTCAGCAGTCAACGACCCCTTACAGACGCTCCGCCGAACATCTCCGACATTTTATGGAACCGCCATGAGGCGGCCCATACCGCACGTAGCCACTTCCACACCGCAGGCAGCTACTTCCGCGCCGCGGGCGGTTATTTCCGCGCCGCAGGCAATTACTTCCGCACTTCGTTTACTTCGTGTACACCTCCTTTCAGCCTCCGGCTGTTTTATAAGCGTCATGCGAGTCCCGCATACAGTTGTACGCGCTCCCGCAGCCTCCGGCGGTTATTTCCACACCGCGGGTAGCTACTTCCACACCGCAGGCAGCTACTTCCGCGCCGCAGGCGGTTATTTCCGCGCCGCGGGCAACTATTTCCGCACTTCGTTTACTTCGTGTACACCTCCTTTCAGCCTCCGGCTGTTTTATAAGCGTCATGCGAGTCCCGCATACAGTTGTACGCGCTCCCGCAGCCTCCGGCGGTTTCATAACCCGCTTCGGACGGGCTCCCGTTTACCTTGGACGGGCTCCCGTTTACCTTGGACGGGCTCCCGTTTGCTCTGGACGGGCTCCCGTTTACCTTGGACGGGCTCCCGTTTA
>JAITHR010000246.1 GCA_031279895.1 Spirochaetaceae bacterium | reverse complement strand
TCAAAGCGGTCAAAAAGGGTAAAAGCGTCGGCAGTCGCGCCGGCAAACCCGCACAGCACCCGCCCCTCCATAAGACGCCGCACCTTGCGGGCGTTATGTTTCAACACCGTATCCCCAAGGGTCACCTGGCCGTCTCCGGCCATAGCCACTTTCCCATGCCGCCGCACCGCCAAAACCGTGGTACTTCTAAAACCCCCGCCTGACCGCGCCCTGTTCCGTCCTCTATACATAGTTATTCCTTTTGCCGCAAGCTGACCCTCCGCCGCGCCGCACGGGACGCGCCGGGCGCCCGCGAAGCGTGTTACCTACGGGATCCCGCCGGACCCCCGCTCCTTTTAACACCCGCTCCTTTTGTAAGGAAACCGTTCCCCTTAGCATACCCCCGATCGCCCATTGATACAACAGCCTCCGGCTGTTCCGGCATGGCCGCCTGTTGTTTCAAAGTGGTGCAACACCTTGTCCATTTACTTCGCTTTCTGCTACTCAGGCGCGGCTACGCTTCGCGCCAGCCTCCGGCTGTTTCAAACATGGCCGCCTGTTGCTTCAAAGTGGTGCAACACCTTGTCCGTTTACTTCGCTTTCTGCTACTCAGGCGCGGCTACGCTTCGCGCCAGCCTCCGGCTGTTTCAAACATGGCCGCCTGTTGTCTCTTAATGGTGCAACACCGTGTCCGTTTACTTCGCTTTCTGCTACTCAGGCGCGGCTACGCTTCGCGCAACAGCGGGCGGTTTGCAAGCGGCGCGTTGTTGCGCGTAGTAATGGGCGGGGCGTGGTACGCGGACAGTCGTTGTTTGCCGCGCTTCGCGGGAAGCTTATGGAACCGTCGGAGACGGCGTGGTTCGGGGCGCGGCGCAGGAAGCCACAGCGGGGGGTTTGGGGGGTCCGTGACCCCCCAGCCGCCGGAGGCAGCTTGTCTGTCCTCGCCCGCTTAGGGGCGCGGCGCGGTTCGAAGGCTGCGGTAAGTCTTTTATTCATAGAGAGTTAGAGACACATCTCCCCGTCGTGGAAACATTCGTTTTCAACTTGAAAACATTCGTTTTCAACTTAAAAACGTTCGTTTTTAACTTGAAAACGTTCGTTTTTAACTTGAAAACGTTCGTTTTTAACTTGAAAACGTTCGTTTTTAACTTGAAAAGATTCGTTTTTAACTTGAAAACGTTCGTTTTTAACTTGAAAACGTTCGTTTTTAACTTGAAAAGATTCGTTTTTAACTTGAAAAGATTCGTTTTCAACTTGAAAACGTTCGTTTTCAACACGCAAACGAATGTTTCCAACACGCGGGGGCTCCCGTTTACTCCGGAATGATTCAGATTCACTTTGGAATGATTCAGATTCACTTTGGAATGATTCAGATTCACTCCGGAATGATTCAGTTTTGCCCTGGAATGATTCAGTTTTGCCTTGAAATGATTCAGTTTTGCCTTGAAATGATTCAGTTTTGCCCTGGAAATAGTCATGGCCGCGCTGGAGAGATTCGCGCGCAAGGCCGGGACTACGCCTCTAAGCGGACTGAGCGTTATATGCCGGCGGCGCGGGTTGAAAACCGGCTAACGGCGTGGTATAGTCCTATACTATTTTTAGCATGAATAAGGCGGATAAGAGGGAATGATTGGATATATGAGAAAGCCGTTGCTGCGGGCGCTCTGCACCGCGGTTCTTGCGTTTGCCGCGGGGGCCGGCCACGGACAAACAGTCCCCGCGGGGCTTCAGTATACGAAAAGCGGACAAGCCATAACCGTCACGAAATACACCGGCACCGCCGCGGCGGTGGTTATTCCCGCCAGGATTGAGGGTTTGCCGGTAACCGCCATCGGGAACAGCGCGTTTTATGGGTGCAGCAGCCTTACCAGCGTCACCATCGGTAGCAGCGTAACCGCCATCGGGAACAGCGCGTTTTAGAGGTGCAGCAGCCTTACCAGCGTCACCATCGGTAGCAGCGTAACCGCCATCGGGAACTGGGCGTTTATGGAGTGCGGCGGACTTACCAGCGTAACCATCCCTAACAGCGTAACCGCCATCGGGAACGGGGCGTTTGCCAGGTGCAGCGGCCTTACCAGCGTCACCATCCCCAACAGCGTTACCTCCATCGGGCACGAGGCGTTTGAGGGGTGCAGCAGCCTTACCGGCATTGTCGTTGATACGAACAACACCGCCTACGCCGGCATTGACGGAGTGGTGTTTACCAAAGATCAAAAGACCCTTATCGCGTACCCCGGAGGAAAGAAAGGAGCATACACCATCCCCGCCAGCGTTACCGCCATCGGGAACCATGCGTTTTGGGGGTGCGGGAGCCTTACCAGCGTCACCATCCCCAACAGCGTAACCTCCATCGGGCGCAGCGCGTTTTGGAGGTGCGAGCGTCTTACCGGTATTACCATCCCTAACAGCGTTACCGCCATCGGGAACCATGCGTTTTTCGAGTGCGGGAGCCTTACCGGTATTACCGTTGATACGAACAATACCGCCTACACCAGCATTGACGGAGTGGTGTTTACCAAAGATCAAAAGACCCTTGTCGCGTACCCTGGGGGAAAGAAAGGAGCATACACCATCCCCGCCAGCGTTACCGCCATCGGGAACAGCGCGTTTTCCTGGTGCGGGAGCCTTACCAGCATAACCATCCCCAACAGCGTTACCGCCATCGGGGTCGCGGCGTTTTCCGGGTGTATGGGTCTTACCAGTGTAACCATCCCCGGCAGCGTTACCGCCATCGGGGAGAGCGCGTTTAAGGAGTGCGGGAGCCTTACCAGCGTCACCATCCCCGCCAGCGTAACCGCCATCGGGGACAGCGCGTTTGCCATATGCAGCGGCCTTACCAGTGTAACCATCCCCAACAGCGTTACTTCCATCGGGAACAGCGCGTTTTTTGGGTGCCGCGGACTTACCAGCGTAACCATCGGTAGCAGCGTAACCGCCATCGGGCGCAGCGCGTTTGCCGAGTGCGGCAGCCTTACCAGCGTTACGTTTGAGGGAGGAAGCCGCATAAGTTCGGAGAGATTTGCCAACAACAATGAATACCCCACCTTCCCCGGGGATTTGCGCGACACGTATTTGGCCCAAGCCGGCGGCGCGGGGACGTATACGCGGCTTCGCGGCGGCACTCACTGGACAAAGGGGGGTGCGGAGGCGGAGCGGCTAGCGGCGGAGGAGGCGCGGAAAGCGGAGGAGGCGCGGCTGGTGGCGGCGCGGGCGGAGGAGGCGCGGAAAACGGAGGCGGCGCGGAGAGCGGAGGCGGAGCGGAGAGCGGCGACGAAGGGAAAGAGCATCGCGGTCCTCCTGCCGGAATATACCGGAGGAAGCGGGGACCTGGCCGTGCTGGTACAAAGCGCCCTTATTACGGACTTCAGAAAGGATTCGAATTTCAAGGTGCTTGATAGGGAAAGCCTCAACAGGATATTGAAAGAAACCATGGATCCGACCTATACGGACACCCTCGATATAGTCCGCCTGGGACACGTTACCCATACGGATTATATCTTAACCGGTAACATCGTCAAAACCAGTAGGGGGTATATACTAAATCTCCATATCGCGAACACCCTGGACGGGACCATCAACGCTTCCTCAAGTAATGCCTGCACCCTGGAGGCGCTGGAAAATCTGAGCGGCACCCGCAATGCCGCGAGGGAACTGCTTCCGCAGTTGTGCGCGGCCATCACCGGCAAAGCGCAACAGGAATTCGTCTTCCCGCCTGCCAGCGGGTTTTAAACGGCTTCCTGCGAAGCACGGCAAACAACACCGTCTCCGACGGCAGCCTCCGGCTGTTTCATAAGCGTCCTGCTACGCGGCCCGCACAACGACTGTCCACTTACCATGCGGCCACCACGCGCCGCTTGCAAGCCGTCCGCCGTTGCGCGAAGCGTAGCCGCGCCTGGGCAGCAATCAGCCCGCTCAACGGACACGGTGTTGCACTACTTTGAAATAACAGGCGGTCCTGTTTGAAACCGTCGGAGACGGGCCGCGCCTAAGTAGCAATCAGCGAAGTAACCAGACACGGTGTTGCACCATTATCAAACAACAGGCGGCCATGCTTAAAACAGCCGGAGGCTGTGCCTCCGGCGCCGCCGGTTGACAGGGGGGGGCGGGTTTTGTAGTGTTAAGGTATGGTACACCGAAGTTCCAAACAGGTTTCAAAGAAAATCCTTGCAGGCGTTACGGTTCTCTGCGCGATTGTTATCGGCATTGCCCTGGGGTTGTCCCTTGCGGCAACCAGTAATATCAAAAACCAGGAGAATTTCGTGGAACTCGCGCCGGCGCTTCCCACGAAAATCCTCGATAGTAACGGCGCGCTGATTACCGAGTTCTCGGCGGACGAAAAACGGGAGCTGGTTTCCCTTAACGAGCTTCCCAGACACCTTATCAACGCGGTGTTAAGTCGGGAGGACCCGGATTTTTATACCCATAAGGGGTTCAGTATCCGCGGCATCGCACGGGCGCTCTACGGCATGGTTACCGGCAGGATGCTCGGCGGGGGCTCCACCATTACCCAGCAGATTGCCGGCAGCCTCTATACGGACCGGACGGAACGGACAGTGGGACGGAAACTGCGGGAACTGTGGTGGGCCCTTCAAATGGAAAGGCGGTATACCAAGAACGAAATCCTTGAGATCTATCTTAATTACGTGTACATGGGTCCCGGCACCTTCGGCGTGGAGGCGGCGAGCAAATACTTTTTCGGACACAGCGCCAAAGAAATAACCCTGGCCGAAGCCGCGGTGCTGGTCATCCAGCTCTCAAGCCCGTCGCGCTATAACCCGCTCAACAACCCCAACCACGCGATGGACCGGCAGAAGGCGGTGCTTGACCGGATGGTCGACTTCGGGTACGCCACCGCGGAGGAGGCGAAAGCGTCGTTTGACGAATACTGGGCCAATTTCGACTATACGAGGGCCTCGGTGGCGGCGTATTACCATCGGGAGGACGCGGCGCCCTGGTTCAGCGAGTACGTGCGGCGGGAGCTGGAAGACATGATGTACGGCAGTATGGACTACTACCGCGACGGGTACACGGTGATGACCACGCTGGACCTGAAACAGCAGGAGGCCGCGGTCCGCCTCATGGCCGAGGGGCTTGAGAAGGCGAACAAAGAGTACGCGGCGTCGAGCAGGCGCCGGCTCGATCGGGCGGAACAGACGTATATTCCCGTGGTGAACCTCCTCTCCCTGTACTTCGACATGGAAGGGGTGCGCTCCACCTCGAACGCCCAGCACCGGCAGCGCACCGTAAGCCAGTACACCAAAACCATAAATCCGGTGGTTGACCTCGCGTCCCTGGCCTTCGGGATACAGGACCTTAAGGAGATTACCGCCGCGGGGTTCGAGAGCCTGAAACGCGCAGCCGCGGAGAACGTGGTCGAAGGCGCGCTCGTAACGATTGAGAACGACACGGGCTATATCTCCGCGCTGGTAGGCGGGTCGCGGTACGACGAATCGAACCAGCTTATCCGCGCCACCCAGGGGAAGGTCATGCCCGGCTCCGCTTTCAAGCCGCTCTACTACTCGGCGGCCATTGATTCCCGCAAGTTTACCCCGTCGTCCCTGATTTACGATATTCCCATGGTGTTTCATAACGAGGACGGCACCCCCTATATCCCCCTTAATTTTCGGGGCGAGTGGAAAGGGCCGGTGCTGTTCTATTACGCCCTGGCCCATTCGATGAACGTGCCGTCCCTTAAAGTGCTGGACGGCATCGGGTTCGACGCGGCCATAGACCGGGCCTCAGCGCTTCTGGGTATCGAGAACGAAGAGGTCCGGCGCCGCACCTTCCCGCGGGTGTATCCCATGGGGCTGGGGATTATTTCCGTCGCGCCCATACAGATTGCCCGGGGGTTCGCGGTTTTTGCCAATCAGGGGCGGGACGTTACGCCTATCGCCATTCGGTCCGTGGAGGACCGGAACGGGCGTATCGTGCTTGACCCGGAGCGGGACGTGCGCCAGAAACAGCGGCGCCTCCGCAATAACGCCCAGGTGATAAGCCCGCAGAACGCCTATATTATGACGAGTATCCTCAAGAAAACCGTTGAAATCGGCACCCTCTCAAGCGGATCCGGCTGGGGGTCCAAGTTTACCTTTAAGGACGAAGAGGGAAACCGGTATCACATACCGGCTGCGGGAAAGACCGGCACCACGCAGAACTGGTCAGACGCATGGGCCGTGGGCTACACGCCCTATTACACGACGGCTATCTGGTTCGGTTTTGATAAGCCGGGGAACTCTTTGGGGCTTTCCCTGACCGGCGCGACCCTTGCCGGGCCTATCTGGGGGGATTTCATGCGGGAAATACACCAGGGCCGCCCCTATCGGGAGTTTGTGAAGCCCTCGTCCGGTATTATCGACGTAACGGTCTGCGCCAAGTCCGGTCTCCTGCGTACCGCCGCGTGCAGCGAAGGGTCCGTAACGCTTCCTTTCCTCGACAAGACCCAGCCGTCCCAGTATTGCGACCTGCACGGTGAAAACGCCCGGCGCCTGCCTTCCGAAAACTACCTCCAGACAAACAACCTTACCATACACGGCGGGCTTGACGCGGACAGTCTTACAGGGGACCTGCGGATGCCGGTTCTTTCCCTTGACCTGCCTTCCGGCGTCGGGGATTTTGACCTGAACCTCCAGCCCTCCGGCGCGGAGGAATCCGAACCCTTCACCCTTCCGGCGCCCTCCTACGAGCCGGAACCGCCTGCATACAACCCGCTTCTAGAATAGCCCGCCGGCGGCGGAGGCATAAAAGCGCCATGCGTAGCGCGGCCCTAAGCTGTCTACGCCCGCTTTGCCACGCACAACGGGAAGCTTATGAAACAGCCGGAGGCTGCGGAGCGGCTCTAAGCTGTCTGCGCCCGCTTTGCCGCGCACAACGGGAAGCTTATGGAACAGCCGGAGGCTGCGGGGCGCGGCAAAGCGGGCGTTGACAGCTGACAGGCGCGATGCGGGAAGCTTATGGAACAGCCGGAGGCTGCGCCGGCGGCGGGCGGGTGGGGATTGACGGTGTGAGGGAAAGCTGGTACCCTAGGTGAAAGCGTAAAAGTCGGAACAGGTAAACACGTAAAGTAAGGGAAAAACGATGCAAAAATGAGGTTTGAGCCATGAGAAAAGTCTGTGTCCTTGTACTGGTACTGGCCGGCGCCGCCATCATCGCGGGATGCGCCGCTTCCAATCCCTACGCGAAGATTGACGAGGCGGCGTACCGGGCCGAGTACGGGGAGAGCATGACCCTGCTTGAAAAAGATAAAAAGAAACTTTACCGCGACCGGCTGCTGTACTGCCTCGACAAGGGGATGCTGGCCCACTACGCCGAAGGGTACGAAGATTCCATCGGACTTCTCCAGGAAGGGGAACAGGCCATTGAGGACGCCTTCACCAAAAGCGTAACCGAAGCTATCGGGTCCTCTATTGTCAATGATAAAGTGAGGGCCTACGCCGGGGAAGATTACGAGAATATCTATGTCAACGCCTTTAACGCCCTTAGTTATTACCACCGCGGCGATCTTGAAAGCGCGCTCGTTGAAATCAGACGGATGACCGAGAAACTTGACTTTCTCGCCGTGGCCTACGGGGAAACCATCACGGATTTGCAGGCCGAAGCGCTGGAAAAAACCGGCACCCCGCCGCCCGATCCGGACTCCTCCCCGCGTTTCTCCAATTCGGCCCTGGCGCGCTACCTGGGGATGCTCTTTTACCGCGCCGACGGGTACGAAGACGACGCCCGCATAGACCGCGACCAGATAAAAATCGCCTTTGCCAACGCGCCGGAGGTGTACAACTTCCCGCTGCCCTCCTCGATTGACGAGGAACTGGACATTCCCGCGGGCTACGCCCGTCTCAATGTTATCGGATTCAGCGGCCTTTCGCCGGTCAAAGAGGAGGAAGTCCTCCGTATTCCCATCCCGGGCCCGCGGTACATCAAGATAGCCCTGCCGGTTATGGTAAACCGCCCCTCTGAGGTGGCGCGGGTGGAGGTGGTCTTTGAAAGCGGCCTGTCCTTCACCCTTCAGCTTCTCGAAGACCTCGAAGCGGTGGCCAGGAAAACCTTTAAGGAAAAGGTAGCCATGATCTATCTTAAATCCGTCATCCGCGCCACCGCGAAAGGCGCGGTCTCGTCGACTCTGGGCGCGGTGGCCGAAGAGGTGGAGGACGGTACCGCCAGTCTGGTGTTCGGCGCCCTGAGTTTGGGGGCGCAGATATTCGCCGAGGCGAGCGAACAGGCGGATCTGCGCGTCTCCCGCTTCTTTCCGGCAAAAGCCTATGTGGGAGGCATCACCCTTCCTCCCGGGACCTACGCCGCGCAGGTCAGGTATTATGGATACAACGGGTCCCTCTTAGGCTCGTCAAATCAAAAACGTATCGTTATTCGAGAAAACACGCTCAATTTAATGGAGGCAGTATGCTTAAAGTAATCGCGTTTTTAGGTATCGGGTTGGGACTGGCCGGCTGCGCCGGCGCTCCCCAGTCGGGCGGGTCCGCCGGATCTTCGAGAAACACCGCGTCAAGCGGGCAGTCCGCGGCGGAAGCCGAAGCCGCGGCAGACGCGGCGCTTGCGGAAATGCAGGGAAAAGGCGGCGGAAGCGCCGGAGGGGGGGGCGCCGCCAAATCAGGCGGAAGCGCCGCGTCCGGCAGTAAGACCGCGTCCGGCGGCAGGGAACCCGCGTGGGTTTCGTCGCCGGATTCGGTGTACCCCTCAGCCTCGTTTGTAGCCGCCACCGGATTCGGGGGCGACCGCAACCAGGCGGAAAGGGATTCCCTTGCGAAGCTCGTGGCGGTCTTCGGCCAAACGGTGCAGGCGGAGCTTAAGACGATCCATAACTATTCGGAGGCCGTTTCCCGCGGGCAGGTGCAGGTCTCCCAGGACACCAGCGTACAGAACGCCATCAAAACCTCGTCCGAAATGGACGCCCTTATCGGCGCGGAGATTAAAGACGTGTGGTTTGACTCCAAGACCACCTATTACGCGGTGGCGGTGCTGGAAAAGGCCAAGGCCAGGACCCTATACACGGACCTTATCGCGGCGAACCAGCGGGTTATCGAGAACCTTCTTGCCATGACCAACGCGGAGAAGTATTCGTTTGACGGGTACGCCCGCTACCAGTTCGCCGCCACCATCGCCGACGCGAATTACGTGTACGCCAACGTGCTGACCATTGTTGACAGCGACGCGGGATCTTCCCTGGCCAAAACCCTCAAAAAGGGGGATTCCTACCGCGTGGAGGCTCTGGCCATCACCAAAGCCATTCCCATCGGGATAGAAGTCGACAACGACCAGTCCGACAGGCTCAAAAATGCCTTTGCCGGCGCCATTGCCAAGCACGGTTTCAGAAGCGGCGGCATAAACTCGCGGTACGTGGTGCGGGTGAAGGTAACGCTGACGCCGCTTGACCTGTCCAGCCCGAACAAGTTCGTCCGGTACGTGGTGGACGCAAGCTTTATGGACACCGCGGAGGAGAGTGTGCTTATCCCGTTTAACATCAACGGGCGGGAGGGGCATATCAACGTTTCGGAGGCCGAAACCCGTGCGGTCGCGGCGGCGGAAAAAAAGATAACCGGTTCCTACAGCGCCCTCTTGTCGGATTATCTTGCCGCCATCCTCCCGAAGCCCAAGTAGGGCGGCGCGGGGCTCCGGCATATTGGCAAAACCATGACCCTTCAGGATATAACCATCGTCCTCTCTCATCCGCAAGAAGAAGGAAACATAGGCGCCGTGTGCAGGGCCATGAAAAACATGGGGCTTTCGCGGCTCTGTATCGTTTCAGCCGAATGTTTTGACGGGGATGCGGTACGGGCGCGGGCGGTTCACGCCGGAGACCTGTGGGACCGTGCCGGTCGGTTCGATTCCCTTGCCGGCGCGGTAGGGGGCTACCCTCTGGTCATAGGCACCACCCGCCGGCGCGGGCGGACGCGCAAACCGGTAAACGTACATCCGGAAAGGCTGGCCCAATACCTCGGCGCCCGTGCGGGACAGGCCGCGCTGGTTTTCGGTAACGAGCGGGCCGGACTTGGAAACGCGGACCTCAATCTCTGCAATTTCGCGTCCTCCATCCCCTCTTCCCGGACGTTTCCCTCGCTGAACCTTTCCCACGCGGTACAAATCTATGCGTACCACCTGTTTCGGGTGCTGGGCGGCGCGGGGAGCGTCCAGGGGGAATGGACGCCGCTTGACCAGAACGCCCTTGAAGCGCTGGTGAAATCCGTAACCTGCTCCCTTGAATCCCTGGGGTTTTATAAACATCGCGGCAGAACGGAACAGGAGCGCTTTTTACGGGATATTTTCTCCCGCGCCGGCCTTTCGCCGGCTGAAGGGGCGTACCTGCGGGGCCTGTTTGCCAAAGCCGCGGGTCTGGGGCGCCGGGCCCGCGAGACCGGCGGGGAAGAGAGGGAGGAGAGGGAAAAAGATGTCAAACAAAACCAATAAGAGACAAAAGGAGATTCGTATGGAAAAGGTGAAAAGAGCGGGAGAAGTGAGAGAAACGGGAAAAATAAAGAAAATGCTTGTGGTTGCGGCGCTGTTTCTCCTTCCGTTCGGCCTGTTTGCCAAGGGGCAGCAGGGCGGCAGGGAGCCGGTGGTTTCCGGTGAGGGCCTTGATTCGGTGGAGTCTGGCCAGCTGGTGGAGATTACCGGCAGGGTGCGTCTTGTCGGCAGTATGCCGCATCCGCGCCTCGTGATTACCGACGAATCCGAGCGGGACTGGTATGTGGTTGACGAGGAAAAGGAAAAACGGGCGCTTGAGGGGCTTGACCAGCAGTTTGTTACGGTCCGCGCCCGCGTGGAGTTGGTGGAGGTCATTCTGGCCAACAATCAGGTTTTAGGAATACGGCGGATTATTCGGGAGATAGCGGTTATCCCCGATAAAAAATAAAAAATAAAAAAAGGCGGGCGCGAAAGCCCCGCCTTTTCGTGAGCGCCTCCCTACAGCACGATTGCCCGTTTAACCTCCACCGGAAAGACCCCGAAAAGCCGCGCCAGCGGGGATTCCGCCGTATAAGAGGTGCCGGCTGCTTTGTTATAGAGCGCCACCACCGTTTCAAGCTCCGATTTATCCCGGGCGTACAGGGCGGAGGAATAGGCCGCCCGAAAAAGCCCCTGTTCCGCCAAAGCCGCGGTGGAGAGCCTGCCGTATTTCTTTTTGGCCTGGCCGTCCACCACCGCCATCGGGCCGTCATACCCGATGGTAAAAATGAAGTCCTCTCTTGAGAGCATGGACGCCTTCTTTAATCGCTTGGCGAAAAGACTTCTTTTCCATGCCCGCAGGTGGGACAGGCCCAATCAGCCGGCAAATCCGCGAAAGCGGTTCCCGGCTTTATGCCCGCGTCCCCGTCCCCGTCAGCCGGATCATAAACGTACCCGCACGTTTCACATATATACTTTCCCATAACGCACCTCGCTAAAAAAATATGGGCTTCCGCCCTTTTTCTAATATAGCAAAAAACCACCTCTGCGGCCACCGTCTCCGACGGTTCCATAAGCTTCCCGCTATGCGCCTCAAAGCAGGCGCCTCCCGCAGTGCGCACCAAACCGGACGCGGACAGCTTAGGGGCCGCGCTCCGCATGACGCTTTTGTGCCTCCGCCGCCGGCGGCGCCGCCGGCGGCGTGATAAACACTTTGTCTATGCGGTTCCCGTCCATATCAAGTACCTTAAAACAGCAACCCCCGTACTCGAAACACGCGCCGGTTCTCGGAATCTCCCCGGCCATACTCAAAAGAAAACCGGCTAACGTGTGGTACTCCTGATGTTCCCCCAAAGAAAGCCCCAGAACCTCCGCAATCTCGTCGATATTAACGCTCCCGTCAACCAAAAACGTCCCGTCGTCCTGCTTAAGAATGGGAACCTCGTCCTGCGCCGGCGCGGAAAGCTGCCCCACAATCTCCTCAACCAGATTCCGCAGGGAAAGCGCGCCCGCAAGCCCGCCGTATTCGTCCATCACGAGCAGAAACTCCGCCTTGCCGTTCCGAAACGACTCAAACGCCTTCAGCGCCGACATGGTCTCCGGCACGAAAGAACAGGGCCTGGTTATGTCCCCAAGCCCCGGACCGCGCTCGTCCAAAAGCCCGAAGAGAAGGTCCTCAACCGAAACCACCCCGATAACCTCATCCAGATTGCCCGCGGCAACCGGAAAATAGCGCTGTTCCCGATGGGCAAACACCGCGTCCCGCATGGCGCCGGCATCGGACCCCGCGTCAAGCCAGACTATCTCGGAGCGGTGCGTCATAAACGTGCCGACCGGACGATCCCCCAGGTAAAAAACCCCCTCCACCATGGTCCGCTCGGTGGTCGCCACCACGCCCGACTTCTCCCCCTCCTTAAGGGCCATACGCAGTTCCCCCTCGGTCATGCCCTGCGGCGCGGTCTGCTCGATACGCAGGAGACGCGCAAGGCACGAGGAAAGCCCCGCAGAAAGGAGGGTAAGGGGCTTACAGAGCGCGGAAAGCGCCGTAATAACCGGAAACGCGCCGACGGTAATCCGCTCCGGTCCGGCACGCGCCAACGCCTTGGGGATAACGTCCCCCAGTACCACCTGCGCCGCGGTAATGCACAGAACCGCGCCGGCGCCCCAGGGAACCAGGGCGAACCGCGCCGTTTCCCCCGTCCCCCCCCCTAGGGGAGGGCGCAGGAAAATGTGCGCAAGAGCGGCGCCGGCGGCGGCTCCCGCGGCGGTTCCCAGAAAGACCCGCGCCGTCTGGAGCGCCGAACGGACGCGGGACGGGTTCTCCACCGCGTCAAGAACGATCTTATAGCGCGAGTCCCCCTCGAAAATCCGCGCCATGAGCCATGTCTTGCGGGACGAGAGAAACGCGGCGTAGATGAGGGAGAAAAAGCCTTTTGCCAGAATAAGCGCGAAGATGAAAAGTATCGCGGGTAAAGGGTCCTCCTGCATAAACGGTTAATAAATTTCTTCTTTGGTAAGGGGCCGGACGATTGAGAGCTGCGCCGAGGTGGGGACAATGACCTTCTTGCCGTCCTTCGTGGTCATGCCCAGAATACGCACTACCGGAAAGCGCGGGTTTTCCGGGTCAACGTCCATAACCTGCGCCTTTTTGCCGTTACTAAGCAGCACGTAAAGCCCGATGGGATACACCGACAGGGACAGCACCAAAGCCCGCAGGATCGTATCGTCGTACTGCTTCCCCTCGTTTTTCAGCATATCCATAATGCCGGAGTGTTTGTCTTTCGCCTTTTTGTAGGGACGGTTGGAGGTGAGGGCCTCGTAGGAGCAGGCCACGGCGATTATCTTGGAGTACAGGCTGATTTTGTCAGCCGGCAGTTTCTGCGGGTAGCCCGCGCTGTTTTCCCGCTCGTGGTGTTCCAGCGCGCAGAGACACACAGGCGGCGGGAACTCGAAGGACTTAAGGAGTTTGTACCCCAAAATCGGATGGGTAAGAATGGTTTTCCGCTCGTCCGGCGTCAGGTTCCACTTGGTCAGGTAGAGGCGCTGCGGCAGTTTCGTCATGCCGATTTCATGGAGAAGCGCGGCGGTCCCCAGCTCCACCATCCGGTCCTCCGAAAGTTTCAGCGTAAACCCCATCATAAGGGACAGTATCATGGATTTGACCGCGTGGGCGGCCTGGTAGTTCTCATCCTCTTTGGGTTCGTGGTTCTGCTGCACCAGAAGGAGGAGCCGGCGGTGTTTCTGCATCACCAGGTACACGGTCTTGACGTTTTCCGTAACCGCTTCCGCGTTCAGTTCCAGACTTTCGCCGGTTTGGGTGAAAAGGTCTTCGGTATATTTCTGAAAAAGCCAGTAAAACTCGTCGGCCTGCTTGATAAGCCCGTCCTGATCCGGCGCGTTTCCCGCGAAAAGCTCGCCCGCGGCTTTGGCAATGTCGGCGTTCTGCGCGAAAGCCCCGTGTTTCGGCTCGCCCGCGCTGTATACCTCCTTAAAACTCCACTGATCAAGGCTCGAAAGCATCTCTTCGGCAAACGGCGTCTCCGGCGTGGCCAAGATAAACATCTCGTCAAGATAAATGGGCTGGGAAAAAAAACTTCCTACCGGAATATCCTTAATACTGTACTGCGTCATCCAAGCGTTCTCCCGTACCTGTTTACAATCGTTTCCCCGCGTAGCGCGGGTAGGTCTCTCCAATGTTTTTACTATACAACAATCCGAAGAGAACGGTCAATAATCCCCGCCGCAGCCTCCGCCGTCTCCGACGGTTCCATAAGCGTCATGCGAAGCGCCCCGAACAACGACTGTCCGCTTAGCCGCCTCCGGCGGCTGGGGGGTCATAGACCCCCCAAACCCCCACTGCGGCTTCCCGCGCCCCGAACAACGCGGCGCCCGCTTAACTACGCACAACAACGCGGCGTTTCCAAACTGCAGGAGGCTGCGCGAAGCGTAGCCGCGCCTGGTTCGTGCAAGCCCGCCCAACGGAGGAGGTGTTGCACCATTAAGAAACAACAGTGCTGAAACAGCCGGAGGCTGCGGAGGCTGCGGAGACGGAAGAAAAACGTGTATTGTTACTTGACAACCGGTCCGCGTATAACCATAATGGGACTAGATGGTGGATGTAGTTCAGTGGTAGAGCACCAGATTGTGGATCTGGCTGTCGCGGGTTCAAACCCCGTCATCCACCCTATTGCCAGACGCCGAAAATCGCGTCGCTACAGGCAACGTTGGCGCCTTCGATAAGATTGGGTATGAGCGCCGGCGGCGTATAGTACACCAGATTACACACAAGCGCGGGCTTTTCTTCCAACTCTTTTAAGAACACATCGTTTAAAATACCCTTTACGAGCGCTTTGGAGGCAGCCGGCGTTTCGGTCGTATAGGCCGCGATACTATTATTCAGGAACAGCTGAACCGAGGCGGTTTCTTTGGGCATACTTTTCGTGTGGAACTTGTCTTTTCGCACGAAGTTCTCGTCATTGTTGGAGAGGACCCGCACGTCGCGACGGGCGAAATGCTGTTCGATGAAGTACATGGTTTGCAGCCTGCTGAGAAACTGGGTTTCCCGTTCCGGCTTGCCGCCGACTACGAGAAGGGACGGGATAAAATAGAGTACGCAGGCCGAACAGAACATACGGGCGTCTTCCCGCGTCTGATCCGCCGGCGCCTTGTACTGCGAGTCCGGTCGGGGGCGGGCGTAATACTGGGCAAGCTCCTTAAAAGAAAAGAGGCGCCCGCACTTGGGACACACGGCAAAATTGACGAGCTGTATGGCGGAATTGGGGAGCCGCAGGGTCCCCGCGCCGTCGGCCTTGTTTTTCGCCAGGGTTTCCTGGAGGAGCCGCCCGCTATCCGGGGTTTCAAAGAACCGGCACACCGGGGTCTCGGCGCCGGAAACGCCGTATACCGGTTCCGCCGGAAGGGAGGCTTTGGTGAGGAATCCCTCAAAGTCCTCCTGACTGTCAAAACCCTGCTGGAATCGGACGTTTCGGTACTCAGGGAGCGTACCCACCACGGCAAAAAGCTTCTTATGGGCGGCCTTCTTCTTCTGAAGGTCGAAGGTGATAACCTCGTGGAGTTTTTTCTTGAGCAGGTTAAGGTCGTCCCATGAGAGATTGTTAAAGAAGTGCTTGCGGATATGCTCGTTTTCCCGCGTCAGCGCCCATGCCAGCTCCCCGATACTCATCTGATCCGCAATGGCGCGAATCACCTCGTCCTTTACATAGACTAAATCTTCAAAAATAAATACGCTCTGCATATCCCCCTCCAAAATTACTTAAAAGGATTAGCGTCCAGAAGCAACGCTCCGGCGGCTTTATCGGCTAAGGAACGCAAATAGGAAAGACTGAGGTTGCTTCGGGTTTTGTTTCTATGCGCCGCCGCGAGAGTCTCGGTATAATCATAGAGGGGATAGACCCGAAAGGCTTCGTATCCTTCCTCGTAATGGGTAACAAGCGGGATAAGCCCCGCCTGTTCAACCGCCGTACCGCTTTCGGTCTTGGCGAGCCGGACATAGAGAAGACCCCCCAGCAGGGTGGGGTTCGCGTCTTGAGCGGACAGAAAATTGCCCAGGGAATAGAAACAGAGGGTCTTTCCCGCGTCGGGACGCGGCAGCGTAACCACCGGTTGAAGCACATGGGGGTGATGGCCTATGATAAGGTCCGCCTGATGCCGCGCCAGAAAACGCGCCAGCTCTTCCTGCCTGCGGTTAGGGGCCTGTTCATATTCGGTTCCCCAATGCATGGACACCACCAGAAAATCACAGCGCTGACGGAGATCCTTGAGTTCTTTCGCCATTTTCTGCGTGTCAATAAGGGACACGAGGTAGGGTTTGTCTTTGGGCGCGGGAAGCCCGTTGGTGTCGTAGGTATAGGCGAGAAACCCCAGCCTGATGCCGTTCTTTTCGATGACAAGCGGCGTGTCCCGCAATGCCTGGGACCGGCGGATACCAAGGTATACCCCGTGGGGACGGGCATCCCAGAAGTCCATAGTCGCAAAGACCGCGCCCTCCCCCTTGTCCATGACGTGGTTGTTCGCGTGGTTTATCACGTCGAACCCCGCGTCAAGAAGGGCGCTCCCCACCGCTTGGGGCGAGTTAAAGCGCGGGTACCCGGAATAGCCGAAATCCTTGCCCCCCAGGAGGGTTTCCTGATTGATAAAGGCAATATCCGCATCCTGAATGAGGGGCTTTACCGGCGCGTAAAACGGGGTGAAGTCATGGGTGCCGTCTTTTTCGGCAGCCTGAATTATGACGTCGTGGATAAGGTTATCTCCTGCGGCCACGATGGTCAGTTTCCGCGAACCGGGCGCCGATTCCGGCGCGGCCCCCTCATTTCCGGCAGCCGACTCGGTTCCTTCAGGCATTCGGCGGGGCGGCGCTTCTTTCTTAAGGCCGGAAGGGTTGGGGGTGGTCCCGGAAGTAAAAGCAAACGGAGAGGAAGAAAATGAAGAGAAGAAAATAAAGAAAGAAAAGAGGGAAAGAGAGAGGGTGAAAAAGAAAAAGAGGAAGCGCGCCGTCTCGCCGCCGCGCTTTTGAGATACCCAAGACCCTTTCAACTATTCCCCGCCTCTCCCGGAACCGATATGGGATATTCTCCGGTAAAACAGCCCAGGCAGTAGCCGCCGTCCCCGTCAAGGGACTCAAGCAGTCCGTCCACTGAGAGAAAGATGAGGCTGTCCGCGCCCAAATCCGCGCACAGCTCCAGCGCGTCGGATTTATTACTGATAAGGTCCTTACGGTGCGGGGTATCGATGCCGAAGAAGCAGGGGAATCGCACCGGCGGGGAACATACGCGGATATGCACTTCCCGCGCTCCCGCTGACCGGAGTAGCGCCACGAGGCGCCGGCTTGTGGTGCCGCGCACGATTGAGTCGTCAATGAGCACCACCCGCTTCCCTTCCACCTCGCTACGGATAATGTTGTGTTTCACCGAAACCGCTTTTTCCCGCGCATCCTGCCCGGGGGCGATAAAGGTCCGTCCTATATACTTGCTTTTGACAATCCCCAGGCCGAAGGGGGTGCCGGTGGCCCTGCTGTAGCCGATAGCCGCGGCGCAGCCCGAGTCGGGCACGCCTATAACCAAGTCCGCCACCACCGCGGATTCCCGCCCCAGAATATGGCCTGCGCGGGTGCGGGCGCCGTACACGTCAAGACCGTCAATAACGCTGTCCGGTCGGGCGAAGTACACGTACTCGAACGCGCAGACCGCCCGTCGGGTTTTTTCGCTGAAACTGAACGAAAGCACCTGGCCCTTCGTAATGATAACCACTTCTCCGGGTTCCACATCCCGCACGAAATCGCCGCCTACCGCGTCAATGGCGCAGGACTCGCTTGCCAGAATCCAGCTCTCTTCCAGCTTCCCCAAACACAGGGGCCGGATGCCGTTCGGGTCCCGCGCGCCAACCAGCGCGTCGTCAGTGAGTATCACGAGCGCGTAGGATCCCTTTATGAATTTAATCGTGTCGGTGAGCGCCCGCTCAAGACCCTTCCGGTAGTTTTTGGCAATAAGATTGATGATAACCTCGCTGTCGCTTGACGAGGTAAACCCGATTCCCGCGTCTTCGAGAAGCTCCCGCACCACATCCGCGTTCGTAAGGGTGCCGTTGTGGGCGATAGCAAGGGAGCCGAGCTTAAAGCGGCTTACAAACGGCTGGACGTTCTCAATCACGTTCTCCCCGCACGTTGAGTAGCGCACATGGCCCACCGCGGCGGACCCCCGTATCTGGCGAAGGAGCGTCTGGTCAAACACTTCGCCCACCAGCCCCAGCCCCTTGCGGCATTCCAGCGTCCGGTCTTTCACCGCCGCGATGCCCGCGCTCTCCTGGCCCCGGTGCTGGAGGGAAAAAAGCCCGTAATACACAAGCGGCGCGGCGTCTTTCTCCGATTCGTTTGAAAACACGCCGAAAACCCCGCACGATTCACGGAGTTTGTCCGCTTCGTCCGGTTCATCCGGGGTTCTTTTCCGGTTTTCCCCCTCTCCTACGGCGCGTATACGCATTTTCCCCACCTCCGCGTCGAACCGCCGCCTTCACAGGCCGGCATCGTCCGTTACTTTTTCAAGAACCGCGGCGTATGCGTCTTTCACGTTTCCCATATCCCGCCGGAACCGGTCCTTGTCCAGCTTCTCGTTGGTAGCAGCGTCCCAGAAACGGCAGGTATCCGGTGAAATCTCGTCGGCAAGGACCAAAGCGCCGCTTTGTGTACGCCCGAACTCAAGTTTAAAGTCAATGAGCGTGATGCCCCGGCAACGAAAGAAGCCGGAGAGGATCTGATTGACTTGCGATGCGCGGCCAAAAAGGGTTTTGATTTCTTCAAAGGTCGAGACCCCGATAGCAACCGCGTGGTATTCGTTAATGAGCGGGTCCCCCAGCGCGTCGTCTTTATAGGAAAGCTCGAACACGGTGGTCTTAAGCGGGGTGCCTTCCGCAATGCCCAGCCGCTTTGCCATAGAACCTGCGGCGGCATTGCGGACAATGACCTCAAGCGGGATAATCCGCGCCTTTTTGCACAGCATATCCCGCTCTGAAAGGCGGGAGATAAAGTGGGTGGCTACGCCGGCCTGTTCGAGAAGCTCGAAAAGGCGGGAGGCGATCCGGTTATTTATGATGCCCTTCTCCGCTATCTGCCCTTTTTTCGCGCCGTTAAACGCGGTCGCGTCGTCTTTATAGGAGATGATAACCGTATCTTCCCGTTCCGTGGCGTATACTTTTTTCGCCTTGCCTTCATAGAGGAGGTTCTCTTTTTGCATATTCTTTACGGCAGGTATATTTTTCATGTTTTATAACGCCGCTTCCTCTTTGGAAGCGCCGTCCGCTTGCATTTGGCAGTGAAAGCGGGAAAGCCGCTCGCGGAGCGCGGGATATTTTACCGCGAGGATACGGCAGGCCAGATACGCGGCATTGGCGCCGTTATCCACGCCGACGACCGCCACCGGCACCGGTTTCGGCATCTGTACCATAGAAAGCAGCGCGTCAAGCCCGCCCAAAGCGCCGGACACGATAGGCACCCCGATAACCGGAATGAGGGTCTGGCTTGCGATAACCCCGGGGAGGTGCGCCGCAAGGCCGGCGCCGGCGATGACCGCCTCGACCCCCTCTTCCTCAAAGCGGGAGACCGCGGCCCTCAGCGCCTCAGGCGCACGGTGCGCGGATAAAACCCACGCCGAGAAGTCAACCTCCAGTTCCCGCAGCGCGTCGGCGGCTTTCCCCATAACCGGCTTGTCCGATGGGGAACCCATAATAATGGCAACTTTCATACTAGAAATATAGTACGAGATTAAAACGAAAACAAGCTCTTTTCCATACAGCCTCCGCAGCCTCCGCAGCCTCCGGCTGTTCCATAAGCTTCCTGCCGTGCGCCTTTCTCTCGCGCCGACTGCTTATCAACGGCGCGGCGCAGTAAGCGGACAGTCGTGGTTCGGAGCGCGATACATGACGCTTTTGGAACAGCCGGAGGCTGGCTTGATTGAAGGCCGGACTGCCGGTAGGATGGGGAGACGTATGACTACATTAGTTGCTTTTTTAGGGAACCCGGGGCCCGAATACGCCCGCACGCGCCATAACGCGGGACGCATCCTGGCGTCTTCTCTGGACGCGGCGCTCGGCCTGTCATGGCGGCGTAAATACCAGGGTCTCTACGCATCCCTTGCGGGCGCCGCGCTCGCCGAGCAGGTTCGGGAGGTCTTCGCGGAAGAAGAAACGCCGCCTCCCGCCGCGCTCCCGCCGGTACACTTCCTCATGCCCGAAACCTTTATGAACCGCTCCGGCGCCTCCATTGCCGCGGCCTCGTCTTTCCTTCATATCCCCCCTGAACATATTCTCGTGGTCCATGACGAACTTGAGCTTCCGCTGGGAATGGTTTCCCTGAAATTCTCCGGCGGGCTCGGCGGGCATAACGGCCTCCGTTCCGCCAAAGCCGCCCTTGGGTCCCCCGATTTCTGGCGGCTCCGCATCGGGATCGGACGTCCGGCCCATAAGGACATCGCAGGATGGGTACTGGAAGCCTTTGGCAAAGACGAGGAACCCGCCCTCTCCCGAACCGTTTCCGGCGCAAAGGAAGCGCTCCTCCGCGCCCTCCTGCGGGGCCCTGAAACACTCCTCCCCGCATGGTCAAAAAAAGATTTTCTCTAGCCTCCGCAGCCTCCGCAGCCTCCGGCGGTTTCAAAAGCGTCATGCGTCCCGCCGCTTCCGGCCACGCGCCCCTCAGCTGTCGCCGCCGGCTTTGCCGCGCTTCGCATGACGCTTATGTGCCACCCGCCGCCGGCGGGTGGTTTATCTTTTCAGAGATGAACAGCATAGCGACTCCGTAACAGAAAAGGATGACCGGTATGATGCCCAGGGAGGTACGCGCCGCCGCAAACCCCACGAGCGGGGGCATGAAAGTGCTGCCGCAATACGCGCCGGCCATCTGGAACCCGATGATTTTCTGGGAATTCTCCGGCCCGAAGCGTTCCGGCGTCAGGTGCAGCATACTGGGGTAGACCGGCGCGCACCCCAGGCCGATGAGAAGGAGCGCGGGAAACGCGAGGAACCGCGGGAGCGGCAGGAGGAGCAGCGCGGCGCCGGCGGTAATGACCAGAATCCCCCCGCGGATAAGCGCGGCACCGTTAAAACGCAGGGTCAGAAATCCCGTAATCAGCCGGCCTACCGTGATACCCGCGAAATACAGCGAGAGTGAAAGCGCTGCCGCGGATTTGGTAAAGCCCCGGACATCGCAGAGGAAGCTTGCGCCCCACAGCCCTACCGTATATTCCGCGGCGCAGTAGAGAAAAAACGTGGCCAGCGCCGGCGCCACCCCCGGCAGACGCAGTACGCCCCCGACACCCGCGCCGCCTGCCGGCGCTCCGACACGCGACGCCGGCGCCGGCGTCCGGCCTTTCCTGTTCCAGAGGGGCAGGGACGCGATAAGAAGGAGGCTTATGCCGGACTGGATGAGTCCCAGCGTCAGGTACGCGCCGCGCCAGTTGTCCCCGCGGCTTAGGGAGCGGGCGATGATGAGCGGGCCGGCGAACGCGCCGGCGCCCCAGAACGAGTGGAGCCAACTCATGTGGCGCGGCGTATAATGCAGGGCCACGAAGTTATTAAGCGCCGCGTCCACCGCACCGCCGCCGAGCCCCAGGGGAACCGCCGCAAGGCACAGCCACAGGACAGAAGGGGAAAACGACGCGAGCACGAGCGCGCCGGCGGTGAGTACCACACTCAAGGCCGTAACAATGCCCGCGCCGAAGCGCCCCACAAGACGCCCGCAGCAGAGACTGCTTATAATGGTCCCGCCGGAAATAATGACGGATATGATGCCGGCCATATCAACCGACGCGCCGAGTTCCACGCGCATAACCGGCCACACGGCGCCGAGCAGGGGGTCCGGCAAACCAAGACTGATAAAGGTAAGGTATATAAGAGCCAAAAAAATAGTTGCTTTCATCACAGCCTCCGCAGCCTCCGGCTGCTTCATAAGCTTCCCGCGCCGCGCCTGTAACCGGTCTTTGCGTACTTACAGCCGCTTCGCATGACGCTGTTTAAAACAGCCGGAGGCTGCCGACGGTTCCATAAGCTTCCCGCGCCGCGCCTGTAACCGGTCTTTGCGTACTTACAGCCGCTTCGCATGACGCTGTTTAAAACAGCCGGAGGCTGCCGACGGTTTCATAAGCTTCCTGCCCCGCGGCTCAAAGCCGGCAAAGACTGCGTACTTCTTTACTAGGAAAGACGTGGGGGATTAGAA
>JAITHR010000116.1 GCA_031279895.1 Spirochaetaceae bacterium | reverse complement strand
CAAAAGGTATACCTTTCAGGACAAAAGGTATACCTTTTACGACAAAAGGTATACCTTTCAGGACAAAAGGTATACCTTTTAAGGACGGAAGGTATGACCGCGTAAAAACCGAAAAAGCCGGAACAGATAGAAACGGCATTGGTTTTACCTCCCCATAACCGCAGCATCATACCTTGCGAACCGCCTCCTTAGGGATTTAGATGCTCAATACGAAGGGAAAAAGGGAAAAAAACAACGGAAAGAAAGCCGGCGGCGCCTCGGTGTTCTCCTCTCGGCGCACGGCTTCCGACGCGGGACGCGGGGAACAGCCGGTTCTCCAAAAACGCTTCCGATTCGTTTTTCTGCTGTTTATTCTGGCAAGCCTTGGCGTATTGTTCCGGTACGGCTCGCTCATGCTGAAAGCCGGCGGGACCGAAGCGGTTATTCCGGCCAGGGCTTTCGCGGAGCGCGGCGCGATTCTGGACAGAAACGGCCGTATTCTGGCCATGCAGACCAGGGTGGCGAATATCAGCGTATGGCGGCCAGAAATAAGCAATCTGGAGGGGCTCAGTCGTGACCTGGCCCCTATTCTGGAGCTTTCCCCGGAAGAAATCCAGCGCCGGATAAGTTCCTCCCCCAGCGATTTTATCTATCTTAAAAGGCAGGTGGACCAGTCCACCATACAGAAAATCGAGGCGGAGATAAAAAACGCCTTTCGCGGGGTGAATATCGAGCCTATTGTGGGGCGGATCTATCCCGAAGGCCGCCTTGCCAGCCAGATAATCGGCTTTGTGGGTTCCGAAGGCATCGGGCTTGAGGGTATCGAATACGCTTTCGAGTCGGATCTCGCGCCGAACAGCGAGCGCAACGGCAATCAGGTGATCCTTACCCTTGATTCCAACGTCCAGTACATCCTTGAGGAAATCGCGGAGCAGGCCCTTGTTGAAAACAAGGCGGAAGCGGCCATGCTGCTGGCCATGGACCCGCGTACCGGCGACATCCTCGGATCCGCGTCTCTTCCGGGGTTTGATCCCAACAACCTCCAGACCTCCACCGAAACCTCCCGCATGAACCGTCCCGCCATCTGGAGTTACGAGCCCGGGTCCGTATTCAAGATATTCTCTCTGGCGGCGCTCATAGACGCGGGCGCGGTTACGGGGAACAGCACGTTTCTCTGCGACGGGCATTACGAGCGGATTACCAATCTGGGGGAGCGCATCACGATTAACTGCCTGGGCGCCCACGGGCGGGTCGGGGTGCGGGAGATTATTCTCTATTCCTGCAACGCCGGCGCCGCCTATGCCGCCGACAGGCTGCGGGCCGATTCCTTTTACGAGGCCGTAAGGAGCTTCGGGTTCGGCTCGCGGGTGGGAAGCGGCAATCCGGGTGAAACCATCGGGGTTTTCCGGCCCGTTGACCGGTGGTCGGACCGGTCGAAACCCACTATCGCCATGGGACAGGAAGTATCGGTCTCAACCCTGCAAATGCTGCAAGCCGCTACCGCGGTGGCGAACGACGGGGTGCTGGTGCCGCCGCGCATCGTGTCCCTGGTCCGGTCCGGCGACGGGAAAACCGAGCGTCCCTATACGACAGCCGCCCCGCGCCGGATTATCAAGAGCGAAACCGCCCAAGCCATGCGTGAATATATGAAGAACGTTACCTCCGTGGCCGGTACGGGCTGGCGGGCGAATGTGGCGGACCTGTCTCTGGCGGTCAAAACCGGCACTGCCCAGATTACCGATCCCGACACCGGCGTCTATTCAAGCTCGAACTTCATCGCCAGCGCCATGGCACTGCTCCCTGCCGAAGAGCCGTCCCTCATCCTCTATGTGGTTATCGTGAAACCCCAGGGGGAGTCGTACTACGGCGGGCGCATTGCCGCGCCGTACATACGGCAGGCCGCCGAAAGCCTCGTGGATTATCTGGGGATACCCCGTGGCCGGAATCCGCAGGTCAATCATTCGGGAACCGTCGAGATTTCCCGGGACAAGCCTTTTGTCATCGGCGCGACTATGCCCAACTTTTCCGGTCTTTCAAAGCGCCAGCTTCTCCCGTTTCTGCTTAACGACGAGCCGCGCATCGAGCTGCGCGGGGACGGGTGGGTGAAACGCCAGACCCCGCCCCCCGGAACACCCCTGAAACCGGAAACCGTTATCATCCTTGAACTGGAACCGGCCCGCTAATCAGCCTCCGGCTGTTTCAGTATGGCCGCCTGTTGTTTCCAAGTGGTGCAACACCGTGTCCGGTTACTTCACTGGTTGCTGTTGAGGCGCGGCTACGCTTCGCGCAGCCGGTCGCGGTTTGAAAGCGGCGCGTTGGTGCGCGCAGTAAGGGGCGGGTTGTTGTTCGGGGCGCGTGGCATGACGCTTATGGAACCGTCGGAGACGGCGTTGTTCGGGGCGGGGCGCGTCTCGCGTCGGTGGGGGGTTTGGGGGGTCTATGACCCCCCAGCCGCCGGAGGCAGCTAAGCTGTCAGCGCCCGCTTTGCCGCGCTTCGCAGGACGCTTTTGTGCCTCCGCCGCCGGCGGGAGGCTGTTCCCGCTTGAAGAGCGAGAAAACCGACGTGCCGTTACCCAGCGCGGCGACGAGCATGAACACATCGGCGAACAGCAGAAAAATAAACGAGGGTACCATAACTCTGGTATACCTGTTTTTGACGGA
>JAITHR010000238.1 GCA_031279895.1 Spirochaetaceae bacterium | reverse complement strand
CGGAGACGGTTGCTATTGAAGAAGAAGACCGGTATGATATTTTTATTATGGATACTACAAAATTAAAGGGCCGTTCACTGCTTACATGGCTTGATTACGGGCAGGAAGAAATCCGTTTTATGCTTACTATGGCGAAAGATCTCAAAAAAAAGCGGCGTTATGGAGAGGTACACCAGCGTTTCAAGGGAAAATCCCTTGCCCTTCTCTTTGAAAAGCGTTCCACCCGTACCCGCTGTGCTTTTGAGACCGCGTTCGGCGAGGAGGGGGGGCATACGGTATTTCTTTCGATAGACGATATACAGCTTGGGGCGAAGGAATCGGTCGAGGACACCGCTGTTGTGCTGGGCAGGATGTTCGACGCCATCCAGTTTCGGGGTTTCAAACATTCGACGCTGGAGACTCTGGCGGTGTATGCCGGCGTGCCGGTGTATAACGGGCTTACCGACAGTTTCCACCCGACCCAGGTTCTCGCGGACGTTATGACTATTGAGGAAAGTTTCGGGGACGCGCAGGGGCGGAAGCTCTGTTTCGTCGGGGACGGGAGAAACAACGTTGCTAGTTCCCTTATGGTGATATGCGCCAAGATGGGGATTGATTTTACGGTTATCACGCCGCCGGAGCTTGTTCCGAACCCTAACCTTGCGGCGCTCTGCGCGGACATAGCGGAGAAGTCCGGCGGGAAGACCCGTATAAGCGCGGATCTCGGAGCGGTTGCCGGCGCGGACGCGCTGTATACCGACGTGTGGGCTTCTATGGGCGAGGAGGCAAAGCGCGGGGAGCGGATCGAGCTTCTCCGTCCCTATCAGGTCAATCAGGCGCTTATGGAGCGGACGGGGCGGGAGGACACGATATTTCTCCATTGTTTGCCGGCGGTTAAGGGGGAGGAGGTAACCGCCGAGGTTATTGACGGCCCGCAGAGCCGCGCATGGGACGAGGCGGAGAACCGGAAGCACACGATTAAGGCTATTTTACTGGCAACCCTCTAACCCCCCGCCGCCGCAGCCTCCGCCGTCTCCGACGGTTTCAAAAGCATCCTGCGACGCGGCTCAAAGCGGGCGGCGTCTGCGAAGACCTCTGTCCCCGACTGGCGGCGTTTGTCCCCGACGCGACGGCCTCCATACCCGACAAGGCGGTCTCTCTGTCCCTGACGCGGCGGCCTCCGTCCCGACACGGAGACCTCCGTCCCTGACGCGGCGGCCTCCGTACCCGACAAGGCGGCGTCCGTACCGACGCGGCGGCGTCCGTACCATACGCGGAGACCTCTGTCCCCGCGACCGGCTGCGGCTGCGTCTGTCCCCCGAGACGCGGCCTCTGTCCCCGACGCGGCAACCTCCGTCCCCGACGGGGGCGGCCTCCGTCCCCAAAGCCAAAGCAGCAACCTCTGTCCCCAAAGCGGAGACGCGGGTTAGCTGTTTCCGTTGGCTTTGGGCCGCGCCGCAGGAAGCTTATGAAACAGCCGGAGGCTGCGGAGGAAAAATAATTTGCGGAAATCGATGGGCCTGTGGTATGATGAAACAATCTAAACAGGGCGTTTTACGCGCCGTCGTTTAGAGAAAAAAACAAAGGAGCATATATGCTGCATTTCTTGTTGGTGTTAGGCATCGCTATTGTCTGTTTGGTGCTGATGATAGTCAGATTCAAGGTGCATCCGGTTATGGCGCTGTTTATAGCCGGCTTGGGCGCGGGTATCGGGTACGGGTACGGGGTCTCTAAGGCGATCGCCACGTTTGTAGGCGGCTTCGGCGCTACCCTGGGGAGTATCGGATGCACGATTATCTTCGGCTCGATTATCGCCATGAGTATTCAGGATACCGGCGCGATTAAAACGATGGTGAACTTCTTTATCACCCTGTTTCGCGGAAAATGCCTTGAGCTGACCACGGGACTGGCGGCGTTTGTCATGTCAATCCCGATTTTCGGCGACGTTACGCAGGTTCTGGCCTCCCCCCTTGCGGCAATCATAGCCAAACGCAAAAACCTGTCCATGTCGACAATGGCCACCTGGACAACCTTCGCGGCCTCCCTCACCCACAGCATGATACCCCCGACCCCGGGCATTCTGGCGGTAACGATAGCGCTGGGAGCGGATGTGGGCATGATGATTTTCTGGAGTACCCTCGTGTCCCTGACGACCTATTTAGGGGTGTGGCTCATTATGAAAAAATGGGTGGCGCGGGAGTGGGTGCCGCCGCGGGAAGACTTTACGAAAGGGGTCGAGCCGGTGGAAGACGGGGATTACAAACAGCTTCTTATAAAGGAGCCGGGGATACCGCCTGTTATCGTGGCGGCGCTTCCCATTCTGCTGCCGGTCGTTTTGATTGCCGCGGCGTCTTTCGCGGGCATGAACATTGCCAAGGATACGCCGGTGCTGCCGGCTGACCATCCGGTTCGGGCGTTCCTCGGAAGCGCCGGGGAGCGCAACGTGGCCATGTTTATCGGGGCCGTGGTCTGCGTTATCACAGGCTTCTTTATGAAAGACAATATCATTAAATACTTTAAGATAAATACCGGCGAATCCTGCGGGAATATACAGGAGATTCTGTTTAACAAGTGGGTCGGCAGGGCGCTTTCGATTGCCCTGCTTCCCCTGCTCATTACCGCTATGGGCGGCGGATTCAGCGCGATTATCCGCGCCTATCCGGGCATTGACGCGCTTGGCAAAGCGATTTCCGGCTATAACTTCCCCAGCCTCCTTATTCCGTGGATTATCGCGGCGATTATGATGATCGCGGTCGGCTCCCGTACCACCGCGGGCATGACCGCCGCGGCGATCGTGCTTCCCATGTCAGGAGGGCTGGGGCTTTCCCCGCTCGCGCTCGCGCTCCTTATCGGGTCAGGCACGCTCATCGGATCCCATGTAAGCGATTCCGGCTTTTGGGTGGGAACCCAGCTTTACAACCTCAATACGAAACAGGGATTTAAATACATCACGCTCATTCAGTCGGTCGCCGGCGTGTTAAGCCTTATACTGGTGTCTGTCCTGATTGTTACCAAAATCATCCCGTAATCCCGGGGATATAAAAAAGGGAAAAAAGGGAGAACCGAAAGAATGAACGGTGAAAAGAAAAAAGCATTGGAACTTATGGCGCTTAGACTGCGCCGCGATCTTATTGAAATGATAGGCGTCGGGGCCGCGGGCCACCTGGGAGGCTCAAGCTCCCTTGCGGAAACCATGGCCGTACTGTATTTTCATGTCATGCGTTTCAGTGCGGAATCGCTCAAAGACCCCGGGCGGGACAGGCTGGTCCTCTCCAAAGGACACGCGGCGCTTATCCAGTACGCGGCGCTCTGCGAAGCGGGCTGTTTCCCCCGATCCGAACTCAAGCGGGTAAAGACTCTGAACGGGCTTTTGCAGGGGCATCCGGATATTTCTATTCCGGGCATCGAGGCGGTAACCGGATCCCTCGGACAGGGGCTGTCCGTTGCCCTGGGTATGGCGCTGGCGCTCAGACTCGACAAGATACCGGCCAGGGTCTACGCGGTTATGGGGGACGGGGAGCAGTCAGAGGGACAGATCTGGGAAGCGGCGATGGCGGCGGCGAACTTCAAGGTTGACAGCCTCACCGCGTTTCTTGACTGGAACAAGGTGCAAGCCACAGGAGCTACCAAAGATATATTCGCTATTCCGAATCTGGCGGAAAAATGGACCAGTTTTGGCTGGGAGGTCTTCACCGTGGACGGCCACGACATTGCGGCTATCCACCGGGGTATCGAGCGCTCTCAGAATGTCAGGGGCAAACCGTCCCTCGTCATACTCGATACGGTAAAAGGGAAATGTTTTTCCTTTGCCGAAGGGAACGCCGCGTATCATAACGGCGTATTGACCGAAGAGACGTATGCCCGGGCGCTCGGAGAGCTCGAAGAACTTAAGGCGCGGATAGAAAACGGATAGCCGGAACGGAACGGAACGGCACGGTAAGGAAACAAAAGCATGGAGAAAATCGAGAAAATCGAGAAAATGAGTTTACGGAAAGCCTACGGCGAAGCCTTGCGGGATTTGGGTAAGGAAAACGAACACGTCGTGGCGCTTGAAGCGGACCTGGGTAAATCAACCATGTCCGCTCTCTTTAAGGAAGCCTATCCGGAAAGGTATTTTGAGATGGGCATCGCGGAGCAGAACATGGCGTCCGCTGCCGCGGGCATGGCCCTTGCCGGCAAGATACCTTTTTACAGCACGTTCGCGGTGTTTGCGGCGGGCAGGGCCTACGACCAAATCCGCTGTTCAATCGCCATTCCCAAGGCGAATGTGAAAATCTGCGGCTCAAGCTGCGGTCTTTCAGACTTCGGGGACGGGAAGACCCACCAATCGGTGGAAGACGGGAATATCATCGGGGCCATTCCCAATATGACGGTGCTCCATCCGGTTGACGCGGTGGAAACCAGAAAGATGATGAAGGCCATTGCCGTCTATCAGGGGCCCGTGTATATCCGCATCAACCGGAATGACCTGCCGGTGTATACCGCTGAGGCCGGGGACTATACCATAGGCGCCGTCTATCCGGTTCGGAGCGGGACCGACGCGGTGATATTTGCCACAGGCGCTTTGGTCTGGCAGTCTGTCGAAGCTGCCGGCGCGCTTGCGGCGGAGGGAATTTCCGTGCAGGTGGTCAACGTAAGCACCTTGAAGCCCCTTATCAAAGCGGAGGTGCTCAAACACGCGGCGGGGAAGCGGGCCGTTCTGGTGGCTGAAGAGGCGGTCAGTAGAGGCGGGCTCGGACATTGCATTGCCGCGCTTCTTTTCGGTGAAATACACGTACCCTTTGGCCGCATTGCCATACAAGACGAATTTGGCACTTCGGCCCACAGCTACGAGGAATTACTTGATAGATACGGGCTTTCAAGCGCCCACATTTACCGGGGCATGAAAAAACTGCTGTGTCCCTAATTTTTGGAGGTATATATGATAATCGGGTTTATTGGATTGGGAATCATGGGATTTCCTATGGCGAAGAATCTTGTCAAAGGCGGCTATACCGTGATCGTGCCGGCAAAATCAAAAAAAGCGGCGGAGGCGCGGGCGTTCGGTGCGCAAGTTGCTGACAGCTATAAAGAAGTGGCCGCAAAGAGCGACGCGGTTATCACCATGCTCCCGAACTCGCCGGAGGTTAAGGCGGTGGTTCTCGGATCCGGCGGGGTTATTGAAGGCGTAAAAGCCGGTTCCGTCGTGGTTGACATGAGTTCCATCGCGCCCGCGGCGTCTCAGGAAATCGGCGCCGCGCTGTGTGCCAAAGGCGCGGCGTTTTTGGACGCGCCCGTCTCCGGCGGGGAGCCGAAGGCAATCGACGGGACCCTGGCGATTATGGCGGGCGGGGATAAAGAGGCGTTTGAGACGGTGAAGCCGGTGCTGGAGAAGATGGGGTCTTCGGTTACGCTGGTGGGCGGCGTGGGGAGCGGCAACGTAACCAAGCTGGCAAACCAGATTATCGTAGCGCTGAATATCGCGGCGGTTTCCGAAGCCTTTGTGCTGGCGGCAAAGGCCGGGGTTGATCCGCAGGCGGTTTTTGACGCGATTAAAGGCGGGCTTGCCGGCTCGACCGTTATGAACGCCAAGGTTCCCATGATTTTGGACGGCAATTTCAAGCCCGGTTTCCGCATTGATTTACACATCAAGGATCTGCAAAACGCCCTTGACACGGCACACGGCCTGAACGTGCCGGTTCCCCTCACCGCGAATGTGATGGAAACCCTGCAAGCCCTGAAAGTGGAAGGGCTCGGCAAGAGCGACCACAGCGCGATTGTCTGTTTTTACGAAGAGCTCGCGAACTTTGAGGTTAGGAAGAAATGAAAGAAACGAAAGAAACGAGCGGACGTCTGGCAAAGAAAACCGCCCTTATTACCGGCGGCGCTCAAGGGTTGGGCGCGGCCATAGCCCGTCGTTTCTCGGAAGAGGGAGCCGCGGTGTTTATCGCGGATACCCAGTCCGAAGCGGGCATTGAGACCGTGAAGGCTCTTAGTGATGCCGGGGGCGCCGTGTATTTCGTGGCGCTGGATGTTACCCAAGAGGCTAGTTGGAAGGCGGCGTTTGCGGAGGTGTCGAAGCGCGCCGGACGCCTTGATATTCTGGTGAACAACGCCGGGATTAACATTCGGGAGCCGATTGAGGAGATGTCCGCCGAGCATTTTGACACGATGCTGGCGGTGAATGTGCGGGGGCCGTTTCTTGGGATAAAGCATGGTATTCCGATTTTGCGAAAGTCCGGCGGCGGTTCCATCATCAATATGTCCTCAGTGTGCGGTCTTATCGGCCACCGGTACACCACCGAGGCCTACACCGTAACGAAAGGGGCGGTAACGCTCCTTACCAAAACTATTGGGGTGCGTTACGCGAAAGACAATATCCGGTGTAATTCGATTCATCCCAGCACCGTAGACACGCCCCTTATGCGGGAGCTGTTCAAGAATCCGGAGAGGCGGGCGGAGCGTCTTGGGGA
>JAITHR010000051.1 GCA_031279895.1 Spirochaetaceae bacterium | reverse complement strand
GGTACGGGAAACCTGTTTTGAAAAGAAAAGCCCCGTGTTTTTTCATACCTACTCACCTTACTTAATTTGAATGATCGTGTCCGCCGAAAACCCCCGGCCCCAGGGCGCCGGTTTTTCAGCCTCCTCTTATGCTACCCCATCTTTTATCCAAAGGTCTACCGCCCCGTCTCCGCCGTCTCCGACGGTTTCATAAGCGTCTTGCGCCGCGGCTCTAAGCAGACGCTTTCCGCTTTGCCGCGGTATCAGGACGCTTAGGTAAAAAAGCTTCCCGCGCAGCCTCCGGCTGTTCCATAAGCTTCCGGCGCCGCGGCTCTAAGCAGACGCTTTCCGCTTTGAGCCGCGGTATCAGGACGCTTAGGTAAAAAAGCTTCCGGCGCCGCGCCCTAAGCGGGCGTTGATTGCTTAGGAGTACGAGCCGGAGGCTTTGTGCCACCCGCCGCCGGCGGGTTAGTCTACGGAGTCAATGCCCAGGCGTTTGAACTGGGCTTCTTCCTCTTTTGCGGTGGAGTATTCAAGGAACTTCTCGTTTGCCTTGAGAAAAGCGTTTTTAATGGTCGCAAGCTCCGGCTTTATCCCCTTTACCTTGCTCCGGTCGTCTTTGGCCACGTTGTTTTTGAAAAAATCATCCAGCCCGCCCAAAACCCGATGGAGGATTCGGATTTCCTTAATGGCCCGCTCAAGAAAGGTACTGAGCTGCTCTTCGGGCATGGCCTCAAGCTTGGGCAGGTTTCCCCTCGCGCCGGCAATAGCGAGGTTCCTGGCTTTCCGCTCCATGTCCTCCCGCAGGCGGTTGAAATTGACCCGCTCTTTTGCGGGCGCCCGCTGGTTTCCCTCGGCTGCGGCGTATTCCACCTCGTAGATAATCGGGTCCGGCTCTTTGTTCAGCATCTGGTCAACCACCCGCTTAACCTTGTCCCAGAAGCTGACCTTCTGGTTCTCAAAGATCGTCTCGTTTTCGTCGAACTTCTCGCCGATCTGGGTCAGCGTGGCGGCTACGGACCCGATGGCCTGAATACCCTCAATGAGGAGCGGCTTAAGCGAAACCTCCGGCTTCGCGGGCTTCGCGTCGTCTTTGGCAAGGCCCAATGACTTGAGTATCTTTTCCCGCAGCGCCGGCCCTTCGGGGGTATAATCCTCTTTAAGGATTTCCTCCGCCAGCTCCGCGTAAAAATGCTTCCCCGCGTGTGCCGCGGCGAACGCCCTCTTTATGTCCGCCACGGACGGGGTTTTGTTCGGCGGTATATTCCCGCCCATGGCGTTACGCAGTTCCAGTTTATACGCTTCCCGATTGAAATCGGTGAACACCTTGAGGTCCCCCATAATGGCGGTAGTCAGTTTGGTCAGGGTCACCAGCACCCCGTTAAGCACGTTGGTCGCCACCGGATCGCTCCCGCCGCCGCGCACGCGGGTTATGAGGGAGCTGACCGCCATGGTCATGGGGGATTCGGAATTGGTTGCCAGATGAAGCCAGTCAATATACCTGACAAGGCTCACGATGAGTTTAATCCGGTCGAGCGAGAGGAAATCCACGTTGAAATTATAAAAGTTGACCAGGAAATCAAGCTGGGTGTCAAAGTTTGAAAGTCTTATACTTACCTGCTCCCCGCTGTCGGTTTCGGAAAACGGAGAGCCGTCGGGAATACGCATTTCTCCGGCTTTGGCGTCGCCTTTATACGGGTCTTCTTTTATAAGACCCTTTCTCAAAAAGAGCGAGTACAAGGAGTTGTACGCGGTCTGAAAAGCCCGGAGTTTGTCTTTGAGTTTGACCACTTCGGCCTTTTCAAGCCAACGCTGCCGGGCGCTTACGGCTTGCGACAGGTCGTTTTGGTAATCGGTTAATTCACTCATGAGTCTTATGTATACGCTGTAAAATCAAAAATGCCAGCGGGCATTACTTTTAATTCGGAATAATTTCGATAAATACTTAACGGTTTTATCCCCGGAGGGCGCGGCGGCGCGGGGGCGCGGCGGCATTCGGCGCGGTTCCCGCTCATGATTCGCCTTCTTCCAGGTGGAGCAGCACCCGAAACCCCAGATAATTGTCCCTGCTGAAAGGAACGTTGCCGCACCGGTGGGCGGAACGCAGGTAGCGGGCGCTTCCGCCCCAGCTTCCGCCCCGAATAATCCGGCTCGAACCGGAACCCGGGCCGATGGGGTTGAAGGTCTTCCGCAAATCGTAAGGCCCGTACCAGTCCCAGCACCACTCCCACACGTTGCCGTGCATATCGTAAAGCCCCCAGTCGTTCGGCTCGAAACTGCCGACCGGCATGGTCTTCTCCCGATACGTTCCCTTAAGGCTGTTGTTATACGAATAGGTTCCGTCGTAATTGGACTGGTCCGTGGTGATTCGGTCGCCGGTATTAAACGCGGTAACGGTTCCGGCGCGGCAGGCGTATTCCCACTCGGTCTCGGTGGGGAGCCGGTACCCGACGCTGTGCCAGTTCCACCGCACGCTCTCGCCTTTCAGCATATACACCGGAGAAAATCCCTCTTTGAGACTCCTGGCGTTGCAGTACGCCGCCGCGTCAAACCAGTTGACGTTCTCCACCGGCAGGGTCGCGCCTTTGAAATGGCTGGGGTTTACCCCCATACTAAGCTCGTATTCCCGCTGGGTAACTTCATACTTCCCCAAATAAAAGCCGCTTACCTTGACTCGGTGGTGTATCTCGTCCTCAAGACGCTCCGCTTCCGCCTCATGGCTGCCCATCATAAAATCCCCGCCCTCTATGCGGGCGAAATCCTCCGGGACCGTGAAGCGCTTTCCGGCGGGCCGTACCTGCGGGGGCGCGCTCCTGGGAGCCGCCGCGCTTTTGGCGCCCCCTTCGACCTTCACCGCGCCCTCGGTCTTCGCCGCGCCTTCGGTCTTCGCCGCGCCCTCGGTCTTCGCCGCGCCTTCGGTCTTCGCCGCGCCTTCCGCCTTTACCGCGCCCTCGGTCTTCGCCGCGCTCTCGACCTTTACCGCGGCCCCGGGCTTCCGTTTATATTCCTCTTGTTCCAGTACCGCCTTTTCATACAGTGACGCGCACTGTTTCGCCGCGTCCTTAAACCAGGCAAGCGCGTCGCGGTACTGGCGCGTCTTTTCAAACACCGCGCCCAGATCGATCTTGGCGCGGTAATCCCCGGCTGCGGCGGCTTTTTCAAGGCGCTCGATGTCCTGCCGGTAGGACTCGGTGTGTCCCGCCGTGATGCCCGCAAGAAGATCCACCGTGGCCTCGGCGTCCTCCGGCAGAAACATATACTCGTGTTCAAGACGCTGCGCTAAAGTCTGTTTGATTTCCGGCGTTTGGGAAAGGAAGAGCGCCCGGCAGCAGCCCGCCTCGACGCTTTGCGTAAACCTTCTGATTTCCCGCTTGTAGTTTCCCTTGGCGTATGAAGACAAGAGCGCTTTTAAGCGCTCGCCCTGTTCAAGAACGGCGATTCCGTTGTCCTGAATGATTTGATGTACAATATCTTCAAAAGATACCGTCATACAACCCCCCTTACATAGCTCTCATACATGAGATCGGTCTTTTTTAAACGTCCCTCCGCCCGCACGGATTTGGAGGCAGGCGGGTTTACTCCGGTCAGCGCCCTTATGACAGCCGGCGGCGCTCAAAGCGTGCGGCGCGGAATCAGGCTCAAAAAGTCAATCGACAGTATACCAGACCCGACGCCTGTTAGTCCAGCCCGCCGGCGGCGGGCGGCACAGCACTGTTGCTTGAAAGTGGTGCAACACCGTGTCTGATTACGTTACTGGCTACTGCTCAGGCGCGGCTACGCTTCGCGCAGCCTCCGGCTGTTTCAAACAGGGCCGCCTGTTGTTTCAAAGTGGTGCAACACCGTGTCCGGTTACTTCACTGTTTGCTGTTAAGGCGCGGCTACGCCAGCGCAGCCCGTCGCGGTTTGAGAACTGTGCGTTGTTATGCGCGGGCCGTCTCCGGCGGTTCCCTAAACTTCCCGCGAGGCGGCCCAAACCAATCTCTGTCCGCTTAGAGGCGCAGTCCCCGTCCCGCGCACGACCGTCCCCGCCTCGGCACCACGCCCCCGCGTGTTGTAGGGGCGTGGTTCCGCTTCGGGGGGACGTATTTCCGTGGCGCTAGGACGGAATTCCGCGACGGTCTTACGGAATTCCAAAGCGTAGTGCATAATTTTAAATAATTTATTATGTTATAATGAGTTAATGTCTTTTATGATAGGTGTATCTACAAATAATTTTAGAAGTATTGACATTTCCGAGAGTATTAGATAATCAAATTATCGAATATTTTAGCAAAGAAGAATACACAGAGGAGGCCGCTATGGAACAAACAGTCCTCGTTGACCAGAAAGATTTTATAGGTATAGGCAAAATAGTCTTTGATTCAAACGCCAAGTGGAATATCCCGCATCTTCACTTTATGGTAGATAAAACCGCCTCCGGTAATTATGAGGCCACCTCGCTTGAATTCGGTTTGGTGTCTTGGTCAGAGTTAGAAAAGGAAGCCATTACGAGTCTCGTTAAACAGACCTATTTTTATATTCTCTCTGTTATGGAAAAGTCTAGTTTTGACCAGTTCATTAAAGAAGTGGATAATCATGTATATGGATGATTACTGGAGGCACTATCGAAAGATAGAATTTTCCCTTGCCTGGCGCGGCAGAGATTTGAGCCATGAAATGGATAGCAAATTGATGCGGGCTATAAAGAATATGCTTTCAGAGGAAACTATGGAAATCATTCGGAAAACCGCAAAAAATAACGCTGAATAAGTTATGAGAGAGGTCGAAAAAATACTCTCCCTGACTCCGTCTACTCTGACCTATACAGAAATAAAGGAAGCGGCATGAATGATTTACTGGATGCTGAATGTGTTATACAAAGCCTGCGCGATCAGAAAATTATTTCATTATGTGAGTGGTAGTGTGGACACCCTAATGATCAAAATTATCCTATCCATTTCAATCCCCCAGAAGGGGTGGGGATTATTATCTTAGATATTATTAAGCGCTCAGGGCAGTACTATATTCCCCGTTCCCGCATAAATATCTTATCTTCAAGTTATGAATTTAGCACCGATACTATCTACTCAAAGTGCGCTATAAAACCGGTTACCCAAGCCTAAAGTCGGTGGCAGCCGGCAAGCCGCGAATACCTAACATAAAATCCTGCGAATGGCCAGAATTATCATCACGGCCAGGGCGCCGGCAAGACTGACCGCCGCGATAGTCAGCTTCAGGGCGGCCTTTTCTAACCGATTTATCTTGTCATAAGCGTCAACTAAGTCCAGATCCCGCTCATACATCCTGGTTGCTATCCGGTCGTTGTAATTCCTCAAGTCGTCGTTCCGCCCCGATAATTTCTCTAACAAAAGCGTCGATTGCGTCAAAGAGCTCTCGGAGGTCTTTAGTTTCTCCGACAGCTCGGTCAAGGTCCGTTCGTGCGTCTCTAAGGTCTCTTTGAACCTCCCCGACAGTTCGTTCCAGGTCGTCAAGTGTGCGGCGCTGCTCGTCGATGACTGCCCGCTGTTCGGCAACGACGGTTGCGTCTGCCCATAGGTCAACGGCGGGACGGCCAGAAGCGCACCCGGTAAGAAGCAGAATACAGCCCAGCGCCAGCGCATACAATACATTCATGGTTCCCCCATCGCAGGTCTTATGCCTCCAGCCCTTTAAGGTACTTTCTGGACTT